>JAAZFZ010000060.1 GCA_012511485.1 Clostridiales bacterium
GAAACTCCAGTTTTCATTTTTTTACTCCTAATTATGCTTTGGTAAAAATTTAGAATTGAAAATTTTTAATTAAAATGTTAAAGTATGCAAGGAGATGATACATATGAAAGCTGTTAAAGCCATGACGAAGATGTATGGCAATTTTTTAACTGTTACAAAAAGAATCATTAAATATGGTCTTATATTTATTATTGCAGTTTACACCATGGCGGTTGTTACATACCTTCTTGCCGGAATTAAATTTGATTATTACACAGCGATGGTATATGCCAGAAGCCTCGTTGACAGCGCATGCAAATGCGTTGCGGCCCTGGGGTTTGCAGTAGTTTTGTTTGAAGCTGCCGCAAACAAAGCATCCTCATTAGAATTGTAACATGCCTCAACATTAATAGCAATAATTGATTGACACATTCCCGTTCCCGTTATAAAATAGTGGTAAATCTTCCAAAGGAGTTTGCAAAATGTTTGACGAGAACGGGAATTTTTTCAAGCCTGACAGAGGCTCAGCACCTGAACCTGACCACATTATGATAAGCTTTTCCGATGACCCCCATACAACTATGACAGTGACATGGAGAACAAACACAGATGTTACCTGCGGCTACATACTGTACCGTGAAGAAGGAAGCAGTGAAATCAATAGACTTGATGCTGTTTATAAAACGCTCGAGAGCGATATAGATATTAGCAATTTTTTTTGGGTAACACCACGGAACTTAAAGCCCGGTACAAGGTACTTATATACTGTTGGCTCTCAGAAACACAGGAGCGAGGAGTTTTCCTTTACAACTGAGCCTGAGAATCTTACAAATTTCAAGTTTCTATTAATAGCCGACCATCAAAAAAGCTCACCGTGGACGCGGCCTGATTATTCGGTTGTAAACGCTTTGATAAAGAAAGCACTGAAAAAATACCCCGACTGCCGTTTCATTCTGACCGCAGGTGACAATTGCGACAATGGACAGAATGAAATTCAATGGAACGGAATGTTCAGCGGTCTTGAAGGTATTGTTGAGAGTATTCCCTACATGATGTGTACGGGTAACCACGATAACAGGGGATATGTTTCATATTTACCTAAGCCTGTGGGCAAATTCTATCTTGACCATACCGATTTTTTTGATTCGCAGTTCGAATTGAGCTATCCTCAAAACGGGCCAAAGGGATATCAGACCGAAAACTATTCCTTCGAATACGGCAATGCTCATTTTTTAATCATGGGCATCAATGCGCCCGAAATTGTTGAGGATTGGGCTTATAATGATTTAAAAAACAGCAATAAAACCTGGAAGCTGGGCGCCTATCATTTCCCCATATACCCGTTAATGCCCGAGGGTCAGAACGATGACGGCTATCCTTGGCTCAGAAAACCTATTGAGCAGGGCAGACTTGATATACTGTTTGCCGGCCATGAGCATTCATTTGCAAGAACCTATCCTATACTCAACGAAGAGCTTTTTGACAAACCTTCTCAGGGTGTTGTGCATTATATTATGGGCAACAGCGGCAGAAACATCTACTGCTCAAATGCCAGAAAGATATGGCATAGCACTTTTTATCCTCAGGAGGAGGATGTTGCCATGATAAGTGTTGTCGAAATCAACGAGAATAAGCTGACAATAACCGCCTTACTTGACGACGGAAGAATTGCGGATATTTTTACTCTTGACAAGGATAGGGA
>JAAZFZ010000061.1 GCA_012511485.1 Clostridiales bacterium
CGGCGTTAAAACCGCAAAACTGAAAGTGCTAAAAGAATCCGAAAATGTCGAGCTGCTCATAAGAACAAAGGCGGGCGACATGAGTGCAAGAGATGAGCTGATAAATGGAAACCTCAGGCTGATTTTAAGTGTTATTCAAAGGTTCACAAACCGTGGAGAAAACCTTGATGACCTTTTTCAGGTTGGTTGCATAGGATTAATCAAGGCTATTGATAACTTTGATATGGAGCAAAAGGTGCGGCTTTCGACCTATGCCGTTCCAATGATAATCGGTGAAATCCGCAGGTATCTCAGAGATAACAATTCCGTAAGAGTCAGCCGCTCAATGAGGGATACGGCATATCATGCGATGCAGGTCAAGGAAAGGCTTGTAAATGAACTCCAAAGAGACCCGACGGTTGAAGAAATTGCCAACGAGCTGGGAGTTAAAAAGGAGGATGCTGTGCTGGCTTTGGAGGCAATAATTGAGCCTGTATCTCTATATGAACCCGTCTATTCCGACGGCAGCGATACAATATTTGTAATGGACCAGATAGGCGACCAAAACAGCTCGGACGGCTGGATAGACGAAATTCTGCTTCGTCAATCCATTAAGGAGCTCGAGCCGAGGGAAAAAAAGATTCTATATCTGCGCTTCCTTTTAGGGAAAACCCAAATGGAGGTAGCAAAAGAAATAGGTATATCACAGGCACAGGTTTCAAGGCTTGAAAAATGTGCGCTGGAGCAAATCAAAAACCCGAAGCCATAGCTGCTACGGCAATTATTTAATATCTGCACTTGCAGGCTCTTTAAGATATTTGCCGACAAATTCCTTGATTTTTGCTTGATATGCCTCTTTATCGTCATAATAGCTGAAGGCATGAATGGCACCTTTGACAATAAGCAAATCCTTAGGCACAGTGCAGGCTTCATAAAGCCTGAGCCCCATTTCTGTCGGCACAAAGGTGTCACTGTCACCGTGAATGAAAAGAATAGGCTTTTTGGCAAGCGGCATTTTGCCTATGCAATCAGCATCACCGAGATAATAACCGGCATTTATTTTGCACAGCAGGCTTACCAGCATTACAAGCGGTTCAAATCTAATGCCAATCAAATTCTTTAGAGTGTTTGAAACCTCCTCACGGGCATTAGTATAACCACAGTCCTCAATAATGAATTTAACCTGTTCAGGCGGGTCAGCTTCGTTTACAAGCATAACCGTTGCCGCTCCCATCGAAATGCCGTGAAGCACAATTTCAATATTATCACCGAAACGCCCGATGAGATACCCTACCCAAAGCAGAATATCCTTATAATCAAGTGCACCGAAACCAATATATTTGCCGCCGCTCCTGCCATGCGCCATGTGGTCGGGACAAAGGCAGTTAAAGCCAAGTTCACCGTGATAGAATTCGAACATATGACTAAATTCATCCGGCCCGTTGCAGCCATAACCGTGTGAGAAAATAACAAACCTTTTTGTCGGCTTGTCTGCGGGGGCGTACCAGCCCCTGAGAATAATGCCGTCAGAGTTAATTATTGAAACATCCTGAGGGTTATGTGAAAACAGAAAGGCGTTATTTTTTGCCCTGAGTTTTTCACGGTTTATGTATATTTCTTCTGTATAAGTCTTTTTCTTTTTCTTTCTTAGAATTGAAGCATTAAACGCAATTTCACCCAGTATTATAAATAAAACTATAATAATCCCGACGGCAAGCAGAACCCATTGCATGACCTTTCCCCCTCATAAAATTACAATTAATTATAACATATTAACTAAAATAATTCCACTTCTTTTGCCATAATGTGGTGTATATATTGATGTGAATTAATTAATGTGGTAAAATCCAGTATAGACAAAAATTGGGAGGTGTAAAAGTTGTTTGATTTTTCAGGGATTAGTTTGGTAGCTCAGGGGAAAATACCGCAAAAAGCCGCAACTTTATTTGCTCAGGAGATTCTCTCGAGAACGGGTGTCCAACCGATAATTACGAGCGTGGGCAAACCTCCTTTTGTTTGCTTTAAGCTTTGCGATAACGGGGAAATAACAGATAAGGATACATACAAAATTGACCAGCAGGGCAATTCCCTGACAATAACGGCTCTCGGTATAAGGGGGCTGATTTTCGGTTACTCATTTTTTCTAAGAAAGAGCGAATACAATGGTGAAAAAATTACACTAATTAAGTTTATCGGCGGTGAATATAAGCCTGATAAGAGGATAAGAGGCCACCAGCTGGGCTACAGAACTACCCCGAACAGCTATGATGCATGGGATTTTGAGGATTATCGCCGCTATTACCTTGACCTTATGATGTTCGGCTGCAATACGGTTGAACATATCAGGGATGAAGGAAAAGCAAACAGTCTGATGAAATATAGCCAGAGGCAGATGCTTAGCAAGGCTTCAGAGCTGGCGGATGAGTATGACCTCGATGTGTCGCTCTGGTGTCCCAATCATGATGGTGAAACCGATGAGCAGGCTATTGAGGACAGGAGAGAAATATTTGAGGTTACCCCCCGTATAAATGCATTTTTCCCTCCCGGGGGCGACCCGGGCGAAATGGAGGCAAAGGATTTTATTGACCGCTGCATTCTCATTTCCAAAACCATTAAAAAGATTAAGCCGGAGGTTGAAATGTGGCCTTCGGCACAGAAGCCCCACTCAATGCCCGATTGGGGAGAGGAATTCATTGAAGCCATCAGTAAGCTGCCGGATGAGATTGACGGCGTAATTACAGGCCCGAACAGGGCTTTTACCCTTGATGAGCTCAGGCGGCGGCTGCCGATGAAATACCCTATCAGGCTTTATCCGGATATAACGCACAATGTCAGATGTGAATATCCCGTTCATTTTAACAGGGATGATTGGCATTATTCGTTCACTACCGCACTTAGCCGAGAGTGCATTAACCCAAGACCCAGGGAATACAGAACAATTCACCGCTTGACCCGCCGCTATATTGTAGGCAGTGTTTCCTACTCGGAGGGCGTGAGTGATGATATCAATAAAATTGTCTGGAGCGATATGGATTTTTTCCCTGATGTTTCACTCAGAGAAACGCTTTGCGATTACTCAAGGGCATTCTTCCCCGGTATTCCGGCTCAAATCGTTGCCGACGGAATTCTCGGCCTTGAGCTCAACTGGGAGGGCGACCCTGTCGAAAACCCAAATATTGAGAGTACACTTGAGCTTTGGCTTTCGCTTGCCGGCAGCTATCCCGATTTACTGAAAAACTGGCGGTTTGTCCAGTGCCTGTTCCGTGCAAAATGTGACGCTCTTATACGCAGACGCAGGATTTTTGAGCTTTCCCTTATTGAGCAGGCGAAAATCGAGCTATTAAACGGCAGTATTGATTATGCGCTCCTCATATTAAAAACAGACTATCCGAATGATTGCCGCAAGCTCAGGGAAGATATTTCACTTCATGCAGACGAGCTGTTTAGCATGATTGGGCTACAGCTCGATGTTGAGCATTACTGTGCAAACTCTTGGGAGAGGGGAGCCACCCTTGAAACAATTGATTTGCCGATAACGGACAGAGCATGGCTTTTAAACAAGCTGGAATATGCTCTCTCGCTTGAAAAAACAGAGCAAAAAGGCTTTGTCAAAAGGCTTTTAGGCAGAAACAAGGTCGAAAGTGACGAATTCTATTTCTCCTTTGCCGAGCATGGCTTTGATGTTCTGGGCGTTGCTCAGGATGTTGATTTCTACATCAATTATCAGGGCGACAGGCCAAATGTCAACAACGGTACTATTCCCATGTCAATGCTCAAGCTCTATGACCACTCTTCCTTCAAATGCAAGCTCGGCGGCTTTAAGCCAGGCACGGACTATAAGCTCAGAGTCACATATTCTTCATCGAAATATCCTTTTTTAAAGCACTTTACCGTTACTGCAAACCGCAAAACAATTTATGAGGGATCACCTTACGGCGGTCAGACTGATAAAGGATTTGACAAAGAGATGTTAGCGCCCGGGTTTGAAACGGCAACTTATATCCTGCCTGCAGAGGTTATTGAAAACGGATGCCTTGATTTAAAAATCTCTGAGCCTCTTGCAGGAGTCAGAATGAGCGAATTCTGGATTATTAAGGCATAATAAATATTGGGGCACTGCTTAATCACAGTACCCCTCTTAGTGCATCTTTGCGCCTCATAAGAAAAGTGCGTATATTTACTTTAGCTTCCTTAACCGTTCAATCAATCGGCTTTTTTCATCGTAAAGCGTCTGAGAAAGGTCAACATAATAATTATGCGGATTTTCAAAGCGGAGCACCTCGTTCCAGAGCGTGTCAATCTGCGAGGAGCAGTATGCTTTAATTTGAGCCAAAGTAGGTTGGTTATATACATATTTGCCCTTTTTAAAAATCAGCTTGAGTAGCGAGCGGGCAACAAAATTCTCAACCTTTTTTCTCTTCCATGTGTAGTTCGGGTCGAACAGCTCATATGGCTCCCGCTCGTCAATCTCTTCCTGAGCAATGGTCACAAGGTCTGCAATCGCCTTGCCCGTGTCACGGTCAAACAGTCTGTAAACCTTTTTAAAGCAAGGCACATTTATCTTGGTAACATTCTCACTGAGCTTTATTTTTGGCTCAATAACACCGTTGCGCTCGAGAGCGCTTAGTTCATACACTCCGTCAAACACCGGGGACGATGCCGATGTAATCAGCCTTTCACCTACACCGAAGGTGTCGACCCTAGCACCTTGAAGGAGCATATCTCTGATAATATATTCATCCAGCGAATTTGAGGCTATAATTTCACAGTCCGGAAAGCCTGACTCATCAAGCATCTTTCTTGCCTTGCGGGAAAGATATGCAATATCGCCACTGTCAATTCTGATGGCCTTTGGTCTTCAGCCTTTTGGCGTGAGCACCCTGTTAAAAGCCTCAATTGCATTTGGCACTCCCGATTTTAAGGTGTCGTACGTGTCAACCAATAATGTGCAAGAATCGGGATTAGCATTGGCATAGATGCAAAAGGCTTCAAGCTCACCGTCAAACATCTGAACCCAACTGTGAGTCATTGATTCAAAAACGGGTATATTAAACCTGTGAGCAGCAGCAGTGCAGGTGGTTGCATCGCAGCCCCCCAGATAGGCGGCCCTTGCACCTAAAATTGCAGCCTCAGAGCCCTGAGCACGCCTTAATCCGAATTCAACTACACTATGCCCCTGTGCCGCCCTTGCTATTCTGTTGGCCTTTGTTGCTATCAGGCTTTGGTGGTTAACTGAAAGGAGAATAATTGTTTCAATCAGCTGCGCCTCTATTATCGGCCCTCTCACCGTGACAACAGGCTCGCCGGGGAAGACCGGAGTTCCCTCCGGCACTGCCCATATATCACAGCTGAAGCTAAAGTCCTTCAGATAATCAAGAAAGCCCTCACTCAAGCCCCTGCTTCTCAAAAACTTAATATCGCTTGCCGAAAAGCTAAGGCTTTTTATTCTTTCAACCAATTGCTCCACGCCCGCCATTATTGCAAAGCCGCCGTTATCCGGGTTAGTTCTGAAAAACATATCATAATAGCCAATATCGAATGCTTTGCCGCTTTCAAAGCTGCTGTTGGCAATTGAAAGTGAATGGAAATCAACCAGCAGTGAGGCATTCACGCTTATATTATTTTCTGCCATATAAGGGCCCCTTTTCTTTTTTTATCTACTAAATATATTATACCATAATTGGAATAGTATAGCAATTTCACAATAAAAATAATTGAAAGTGAAATAAAATTAATACTCATTCTTAAATTATTTAAACAGACTTTAAAAAAATAAATAAATAACCTAAATAATATGAAAACGATATGAAATAATAATAAAAAAGAACTTGCATTAATAATTTTGCTGTGGTATAATA
>JAAZFZ010000062.1 GCA_012511485.1 Clostridiales bacterium
GCCCGGGCTTAGTGTACTTTATATATATCCAGCAGAGAACCGCCAGAATAACCGCAAAATAAACCAGATAGTTGTGAGAAAAAAGGAGCTTGCCAAGATAAGGGATTCTGCTCAATAAGGGCAATGCCTTCTCACACAGCTTTGCCGAACACTCAGATGAAAGCTTTGGACTTCCGCCGGGGGTGCTTTTAATCATCATTTCACCGCAAAAGGTTGCAAAGCGCGTGCCCAAAATTGTGAGTGTCATGCCAGTAACATTTTGATTTGCCTGTAGTGTAACCGTCAAAAACGTATAAATAAATGCACCGAACATACCTGCCAAAAATGCAGCCGCAAGGGCGAGGAGAACACTGTCCGTCATCAGCCCTATATAGAAGCCGCTGATAGCTCCCATAAACATCATGCCCTCAACGCCAAGGTTGAGGTTTCCTGCTTTTTCCGTTATGATTTCGCCCGTTGTCCCGAATATCAGGGGTGCGCCTGCTTTAATCGCCGCAAACAAAAAATTTATCAGTGTATTCAATTGTCGGCACCTCCCGCTGTCTTTTCGGCTTTTTTGAATGCCAGCTTGTACTGAATGAAGAAGTCAAATGCAAGAATAAAGAAGAGAATGATTCCCTGAAGAATGTCAGCAACGGAGCCTGAAAGGTTGAATGTGCTCTCCGCAACTCCGCAGCCCTTGTCAAGCAAGCCGAACATACATGAAACTGCAACAATGCCGAACGGATTGAGCTTTGCAAGCCATGCAACAATAATTGCCGTAAAGCCGACACCGCTGGCAATACCCGTGCTCAGCGTATGGGTTGTTGCGTCACCGGCAACCTGAAGCATACCTGCAAGCCCGCATATTCCCGCACTAAGGAACATAGTCCTGAGCACAATCTTGCTGACATTCATGCCCGCATACCGTGCAGTGTTCTGACTGTCCCCCACAACTGAGATTTCGTAGCCGTGCTTTGTGTATTTAAAATAGATGAAAAGAAAGATAACAAGAGCCAACGCTATTATCCAGCTTACATCCACTTTCGCTATTTGGTCAACCCATGCCGTTTCGGGGAACTGAGCTATTTTTGAAAAGCCTGCGGATTCGGGGTCACGCCATGGTCCGTCCATTAAATACTGAACGAGATACAGCGCAACATAGTTTAGCATAAGTGTCAGCAGCGTTTCGCTTGTGCCGAACTTTGTTTTAAAGAATGCCGCAATAAGCCCGCACAGGCCGCCGCCTACAAAGCCCGCAAGCCCCATAAGAAGAATAACTACTGAATGCGGTAGCCCCTCGCTCTTGAATAGGTCGACATAAGATGCACAGACAGCGCCGAATATGAATTGACCCTCAGCGCCAATGTTCCAGAACTTCATCCTAAAGGATACTGCCAGCCCCAGTGAGGTTATGAGCAGAGGGATGGTAATTCTGATTAATGCTCTGGTTGAAAGATTGCTCCTGAAACTGCCGCTGATAACGGTAGCATAATAATTAATCGGATTATGGCCGAGTGCAAGTATAAAAACACCGCCTGCAGCTATTGCAACAAATATTGCCACAAGATATAGCAGAGCGGTTTTCCTCCCCGACATATCAGGCCTTTTTACCATTCTTGCAATCGGCTCTCTTTTAATGTGCGGGGAAGCTTTATTGTTGTTCATTTTTCTGCTCCTCCTCTACATGACCTGCCATCAGAAGCCCGATGCCTTCCTTTGTGGCCTTTTTGGCATCGAGAATACCCGTAACACTGCCGTGACAGAGAACCATTATTCTGTCACAAAGGGCAAGCATGACATCAATATCCTCACCTACAAAGAGAATGGCAACTCCTCTCTCCTTCTGCTCATTGAGGGCATCGTAAATAGTATATGAGGAATTAATGTCAAGACCTCTGACAGGGTATGCAGTAATGAGCACATTGGGGTTTGCCTCAATCTCCCTGCCAAGCAGCACCTTCTGGACATTGCCGCCCGAGAGCTTCCTGACGGGAGTGCCGACTCCGGGAGTCTGCACATCCAGCCGCCCTATAACCTTTTCCGCAAGCTTTGCGGCCTTTCGCCTCTCGACAAATGGTGTTTTGGAATCAACATAGCTCTTGAGCATCATGTTATCCGCCATGCCGAGTGAGCCGGCAAGACCCATGCCGAGTCTGTCCTCCGGAATAAAGCTCATGGCAATGCCCAGTTTTATTATTTCACGGGGTGTTTTGCCCCCGATATCTTCCTTTTTATAGAGTATTGCGCCCTTGCTGATTTTTTGCAGGCCTGCAATAGCCTCGCACAGCTCCTTCTGCCCGCTGCCCGCTATGCCCGCAACGCCGAGTATTTCTCCTTTGTGAAGATCGAATGAAAC
>JAAZFZ010000063.1 GCA_012511485.1 Clostridiales bacterium
CAGCTGTGCTTTGCCGGATTTGCTGATAAACATCTTCAATCGGAGTTTTGAAATCGGTCTTGCTCCACGCTTTTAATATTCTAATCCAACTTGCAATGCCGGCTTCAGAAGCTTTTCCGCCTGTAAAGACTTGCGAAGTCAAGATAATACTGTTGAGTACAATTTCAGAACCTTCTGGTTCAGAAAGCAATCTTCTAAAGAGAATCGGAGAGTTTCTCATTGAATGCAGTATTGCAATTACGATTTCTTTCCAGGTTGCATTGTTCCCATAAATCTTGTAAAAGGCGGAGAATTTTTCGGTAGCAATCTTCAAAGCAAGGTCATATTTATCCACATAATAACGATAAAATGTCTGGTGCGAAATCCCTGCAGCCCTAACGACTTCTATAACTTTTGTCTTTTCAAAGGGCGTTTTTTTAAGAGCTGTTATGAAACCTTCTTCGATTTTTTCTTTGATTTCCGTTTTCGGAATCATTGCAATCACCTCGACCTTAGTTGTGTTTTTTGTTACATGGAAGGTAACAATGCGTTACTAATATTATACACAATAATGGAGAAAAACAAAACATTTTTTTACAACCCAGTTTTTTACAATAAATATTTTTCATTTATATTTGTCATTTAGAATTTTATTATTTTTCTACGATTTAAAAATAATTTAAAAAAGGCGAAAACATTATTTTCGCAGGTACTGAAAAGGCTAACAAAGCTATGAGCCTCATGCGGTCAATAAGTTACGCAGGAGACTCTTGAAATTGCGAAAAATTCATCAGGGAGAAGCTCAACAATCCGAACCGGGACTGAATGTTCGTAAAATATCATACAGAGGTGTGTTAAAAATGTCAGAGAAAGCAATTTATCCGAATCCTAACAGAGCTCCAAAAAAATTTACGGCAAAGAGCCTACACGGTAGAACCAGAGTGATGATTTTCAGTTATAAAGATCTTCATCGTTTCCAGAACTTCTACATAAAAGTATTCGGCTGGGACATGATTGAAGCTCCAATCGCTCTGAGCGGCATCCCCGCAGGGGATTCTCATCCGGGCATGATAATAGCAACAGGCCCTGCGCAGTATGATTATGAAGGCGTTACACCGGGTCACATGAACGCTTATGTTATTCATGCCCCCGGCGCACTTGAAAAAATCGGTGCGTTTACAGAAATCGATATGGAAGCGCCTCTCGAGGAAACGATTCATAAAATGCTCGACCATGGCGCAAAGCTGGTGCTCGACAAGAATGTATCTACGCTTGCAAAGCCTTTGGATGACAGCAAGCAGAGCTGGGAGCCTCATGCAGTCATTGAAGACCCTGCTGGGAATCATTTATATCTGTGGAAATGCCCTTCCTCAAGAACATGGGACGAGCTTGAAACAGAATACGACATACCTTAATCCCATTTATGATTTAAGATGGTTATTAAAATGGCATAGTAGTAGTTATCGTTTAAAGTGTCAAAATCGTAAACTATGCTCGAAGTTGTGCAAAGGAATGGAGATTAATATGGCAGAGAAAACAATGTACCCCCACCCTAACAGAGAGCCGAAAAAGTTCACTGCAAAAAGCCTGCATGGCAGAACCAGATCTTTGGTTGTCAGCTATATAGAGCTCAGGCGTTTTTTGAACTTCTGCATCAATGTTTTCGGTTGGGATATGATTGAAACGCCGGAGGCGGCAAGCGGTGTTCCTGCGGGCGATCCTCATCCCGGATTGCTCATAGCGACTGGTCCTGCGCAATATGATTATGAAGGCGTCACACCGGGACACATGAATCTTTTCGTTCATTGGGCACCGAAAAAAATTGAAAAGATTGGCACATTTATTGAAATCGATATGGAAGTGCCTCTCGAGGAAACGATTCAGAAGATGCTCGACCACGGCGCAAAGCTGATTATCGACAAGAATGTTTCTGCGCTTGCAAAGCCTTTGGACGACAGCAAGCAGAGCTGGGAACCCCATGCAGTTGTGCAAGACCCTGCGGGAAATTATTTATATTTGTGGAAATGTCCGTCATCAAGAACATGGGACGAGCTTGAAACAGAATATGATATCCCGTAAACTCTCACTTAGTTTATCAGAATGATTTTCATTCTGTAAATAAATCAGATAAGGGTTAAGCGAAAAAACGAATTAACCCCGAATCTGAAAAAAATTCAAAAAAAGAATGGAGATTAAAATGGCAGAGAAAACAATGTATCCGCACCCCAACAGAGAGCCGAAAAAGTTTACTGCGAAAAGCCTGCATGGCAGAACCAGATTGATGGTTGTCAGCTATAAAGAACTCAGGCGTTTTATGAACTTCTGCATCAATGTTTTCGGTTGGGATATGATTGAAACGCCGGAGGCCGCAAGCGGTGTTCCTGCGGGCGATCCCCATCCCGGCCTTCTCGTAGCAACAGGCCCTGCGCAGTACGATTATGAAGGTGTTACACCGGGACACATGAATCTTTTCGTTCATTGGGCGCCGGAAGAAATCGAAAAAATCGGTGCGTTTATGGAAATCGATATGGAAGTGCCTCTTGAGGAATCGATTCAGAAGATGCTCGACCATGGAGCAAAGCTGATTCTCGATAAGAGCAAATCCGTTCTTGCTAAGCCTCTGGATGACAGCAAACAAAGCTGGCAGCCTCACGCGGTCATCGATGATCCTGCAGGAAATTTTCTGTATCTGTGGAAATGCCCGTCCTCAAGAACCTGGGACGAACTCGAAACAGAATATGACATTGTGTAATTAATCAAATAATTTTTACAGTAAGGAGATATCGTTATGAAGAAAATATACACTTGTTTCGCTTGCGGATTCCCAATAGCATTTGAAGAAACAGAAGTTCCGGCAGCTTGCCCGGGATGCGGTGCCCCCAAATCTCAGTTCCTTGAGGAGCCATGGTGCGGCAGCATTGATAAGAGAAGAATCCATGTTGATCCTCCCGCAGTTGACCCCAACCGTGATCCCTTTGATATTTCATTCCATCCCGCAAAGGATTTTGTTCCTCAGAAGGGCGACGGCCGTATTCGCAGATGGGTTATGGGCTACAAAAAAGGTCAGGCACAGGAAATTCGCTCATTCTATGAGGATATTTTCGGATGGGACATCATTGATGTAGAAGGTAGCGATGCAGAGAATCCAATGATGTATTGCGCAACAGGCCCCGGCACTCCTGATTGGGAGCCTCGTGTATGCTCCTTTGGTTATGGCTTCCTTGTACCTGTTGATGAAAACAGCGATGCTCCCGCTCCAAGCTTTGTTATCGAAGTTAAGAGCATTGACGAAACGGTCAAGAAGGCAAAGGAATGTGGCGGCAAGCTCATTAAAGATAGATTCCAGGTTATTGGCGACGATTACGCTGTAATTGAAGACACCGAAGGTAATAAGTATTATCTGTGGGAGCTTCCGAACACCGTTCCCGATTATTGCATACACGGCGTATCTAATACCGGTGCTCAATAAGCTGCGCTTTATCCTAAATTAGGTGCGGAGGAATTCTTTCGTAAATCATTGGTTTTGGGCTACCGGGATAAGTACGAGTGGTCTAACAGATGCCCCTAAAGCGTCAAAAAACTGAATGTAACAGGAGGCAAAAAATTGGATGAAATAGTTCTTAAAGCTGAACGCATGTTCAAAGAGTTCGGCTCAACGAAAGCGGTTACCGATGTGACTTTGGAGCTTCACAGAGGGCGTGTTGTCGGGCTGGTAGGTGAAAACGGTTCCGGTAAATCCACATTGTCGAGCATGATTGCCGGTGTATATCCACCAACAAAGGGCGAGATGACATACAAGGGACAGCCTTATAATCCGAAATCCGTGCTGGATGCCAGAAAAGCTGGAATACAGTATCTGACTCAGGAACAAGGCACAATCGACGGCATGACAGTCGCTGAAAATATGTTCCTCGGCGAAGAAGACGAGATGTCAAAGGCCGGTTTAGTCAGTATTCGCAAACTGAATGAACGCTCTCGCAAAATACTGATTGAAAACGGCCTTGACTATGTGAATCCCATAAAGCCCATCGAGCATTACTCATTTGAAGACAGAAAGATGATTGAGACGGCAAGGTCATTGAGCCATCAGCCTGATATTCTGATTATCGACGAAACAACCACAGCTCTTTCCCAGAAAGGTCATGAAAGAATCTATGAGATTATTGGTGAGCAGAAAGCCAAAGGCACTGCGGTATTGATTATTTCTCATGACCTTGAAGAGATTCAGAAGCTTTGCGACGAAGTGGTAATTTTACGTGACGGCAAATACATCACAACACTCTACGGGGAGGACATTGAGCCGCAAAAAATGCGCGAGAACATGATTGGAAGAGAAATTAAAGGCTCGTACTACCGTGCTGATTTTGAATGCTCCTATGAGGACGAGGTAGTTCTTGAAGTAAAGGATCTTGGCTTGGAGGGTGTATTCAGCGATATCAGCTTCGATCTGCACAAGGGTGAGATACTTGGAATCGGCGGCCTTAGCGAATGCGGTATGCACGAACTTCTCAAAACCATTTTCGGAGCAATTAAGCCGACTTCCGGAAGCGTCACTCTCGCAAACGGCAACATCTCTCTGAAGAATACTACGGTTTCGGTCAAAAATAAGGTAGCGTACATACCGAAAGACCGTGACAAGGAGTCACTTTTCCAGGCTACCAGTATTAAGGATAACATAGTGACATCTACCCTTGATAAACTCAAAAAAGGAATCTTTATTCTCCCGAAATCAGAAAAGAAAATAGCTCAGGAACAAGCTGATAAGATAGAAGTCAAGATGCAGAACATTGAACAGATGGTGCGTGACCTCAGCGGAGGTAACAAGCAAAAGGTCGTCATTGCAAAATGGATGGCGAACGATTCCAAAATCTTCATCATGGACTGCCCAACCAGAGGTATTGATGTGGGAGTTAAAGCAAAGATTTATAAGCTGATGGATACCTTGAAGCACGAGGGCATTTCCATACTTATGGTTTCAGAGGAAATGATGGAGTTGATCGGCATGGCCGACAGAATCATAACGATAAAAGACGGTCGCGTGAGTGAAGAATTCAGTAGATCTGCCGATCTCTCTGAGTCTAAAATCATCAGCGCAATAGTCTGATAAAGGAGTTTAACTGAAATGCAAGATAAAATACGGAAAATTATTCCTGTTGCGGGACTGTTAATACTGTTTATCGTTTTCTCTGTTTCCACCGACGGCCTTTTCCTCAGATGGACTAATTTGCAGAATCTGATTACTCAGTCAACCATCACAATGGTTGCCGCAGTAGGAACAGCCTTTGTCATGGCACATAACAATCTAGATTTCTCCCTGGGTGGAGCCTGTGCATTGAGTTGTGTTCTCGCATATCTCATTGCAGGCAAGAATTTAGTGTTTTTCTTTATCCTGTGTATATTATTCGGCGTTCTTTGCGGATTGTTTTCCGCCCTGCTTCACATTAAAGGAGAGATTCCGGCGTTTATGGCAGGTCTGTGCCTGATGTTTGCAGGACGCGGCTTTGCACAGAGTGTTGCCGCAGATAAAAGCATGTTGATTGCAAAGGCAGCAAAGCTAAACAACATTTGGTTTTTCCTGAGTGTTCTGCTTGTTGTAATTGCCGTTGGTTATATCCTGTTCAACTACACAAAAATCGGAAAATATCAGAAGTTAATTGGCACAAACCCGAAGGCAGCGGAGCTCAGCGGTATCAATGTCAACAGATATAAGACCATTGCTTTCATTATCAGCGGCGCAACACTCGGTATCGCAGCCTGCTTTACCGTAATCAGAAGCCCCAACATCGTTGGAAACATTGGTCTGAATCTTGAAACTAA
>JAAZFZ010000064.1 GCA_012511485.1 Clostridiales bacterium
AAGTATGGTGATTTTAAGATAATCCCACCTGCCGAATGCACTGCCATTAAGATTGGATTTTTCTTTTGATTCTGTCATATTGCAGGCTAAAGCATAGCAGATGGAAGGACAGCAATCAATTGTTTATAGAAAGAGAAGAATGGCATTAAGAAGTGGTAGAGCACTGTTTCAAGCTATCGCTTCCGTCTTCTAAGCAAGTGGACAAGTATACGGCTGCCCAGTGCTATTAAAACAACAAATAGACCCGATTCCGCTCCTCTTATTAACCAGGAATATCCTCCTAAAGACGTATCCCCTGAAGGTGTAAATAAATGACCGAAATCCCCGATACAAACCAATGATAAGATAATGGCAACCCCAACCGCAGCCCTGTAAAGAACTAAAAGATTTCTATCACCTGTTTTCTGCGCAACATTCTTTTCATCTATTCTAAAAGTACGTTCGGAGCTTACTCCCGGCATCTGCTGTAAAAGACTTACCGTCTGCCTTAGAGAATTGTATTCTTCACGGCATGACCCGCAGAATTCGAGATGCAGTTACAATTGCGACTGCTCTTTGT
Organism: Clostridiales bacterium; assembly: GCA_012511485.1. Taxonomy (GTDB): domain Bacteria; phylum Bacillota; class Clostridia; order Oscillospirales; family Acutalibacteraceae; genus JAAZFZ01. The sequence continues at coordinate 560 of JAAZFZ010000064.1, forward strand.
CACCAAGCTCGCCATCAATATATGACGTTAGCTGCTCTCTTGTCTTTGAACATTCCGTTTTATAAAAGCATTTTACTCCGGTTTTCATTTCTTAAATCCTGTACTTGTATTTTACAAGCATTTTCCATTTTGTAAAAGGTCTCTTAAACGATGTAATCCGCGATTCAATCTCGACTTGACTGTACCTGAGGGACAGTGCATCACTCTGGATATTTCTTCATAATTCAGGTCGCCGTACACACGTAAAATCACAGCCAGGCATTGCTTGTAAGGCAACTGGAGTAATGCTTTCTGAACGGCTTCTACCTTTTCCCGGGTTAAGACCATGTCGTCTATACAGCAGTCTGCGGACGGCTGTAAACAATCGGTAATCGTTGTTTCCATTGTTCGCTTGCGCTTGCGTTTGCGAAATTCATCCCGGCAAGCGTTGGATACGATGCAGAATATCCATGCCCGAAAGCTGCCCCCCCTGAATTTTTTAATTGATTGCCAAGCGGAAAGCCATGCGGTTTGACAAACATCTTCCGCATCCGGCAAATTACCCAGCATACGAAAGGCTATATTCAAGGTTTCTTTCCTGTAACGTTCTATGAGTGCATTGAAAGCCGCCATGCTTCCTTGCTGACTGAGCTTAATAAGTTTGGCTTCTTCTATATCATTCATTTTATACAAAGCTAAGAATTGTTTTAATGGCTTTTATTGTAACACTTTAAGGTTAGCCCCTGTCACCCAATCCAAATAATCTGAGGTTTTCAAAGAAAAGCGGAACTTTTTACCCCTATATTCCGTCTATTATATTAGACTGACTGGTAATCCAGAAAAATAATAATTAATGTATGCGGGAAATTAGATTCTGAATAAACAAATAATAGCTTATTTGACATTAAGGAACTACCAGGGGAGGAATCAAAGGATAATGGAAATAAAGCATGTAAAAAAAGAAAAAGTATTTAAATGGTTGGGGCGTATTTTGGCGTCTCTTGTAACTCTTTTTATCGGCTGGGGGTTGATAGCAGGATTTTTACTTGGTGGGTACAACTGGCCTAAGGACTTTGGCATAACTCACACAGCAATGATTGTGGTAATACTCTTGGGATTAGCCGGCAGCGTTCTATCATGGCAGAGTCCGACGTTTTCAGGATATCTTCTATTCGCCAACTCCATAGTAACTCTGGTCGCTATCTATACACTTTGGACGGACACTTGGTACGTATCACTCTATTGTTGGTTTATGGCTGGATTGCCGTATCTTATCGCCGGCATTCTACAAATCGCTACCCGTTCTCTATCTCCTGAAAGTCAGCCGATTTCGCCACATGGTAATAGATAATTCCTTTTCTTTCAATGGTCGTCCCTACGAAAAACGCCCCGATACATTGGGACAGTATGAGGGTTCAAGAATACATAATTATGGGTACACCGGCGGGGCTTCCAGACCGGCAACTTCCGCAAATCCGCACATGATATTCATATTCTGAATGGCCTGCCCGGCCGCACCCTTTACCAGGTTATCTATGCAGCTTACAACAATGAGACGTCCGGTCCGCAAATCGACATATGGATAGACGTGGCACATATTGCTGCCCCAGGTATTCTTGCTATGCTGAGGGGCATCTACTACCTTTACGAAAGGCTCATCTTTATAAAATTCGCGGTAAAGAGCGGTTATTTCACCTTGGGCATCTTGGCATCCGTTATAGCCCTCCCTTAAAGAAGCTTAACAGGTGGTAAGAAT
>JAAZFZ010000004.1 GCA_012511485.1 Clostridiales bacterium
GCTTGCGGTGATGACAATGCCGGCATTGCATTTAAGGTGCCTAACAGTAAAAGAAAGCACCGGAGTAGGCATGAGTTTATCAAAAAGAAAAACTCTTATCCCGCGGGCAGAAAGCACACAGGCGGCAAAATGTGCAAATTGCCTTGAATTGTTCCTTGAATCAAAGGCTATTGCAACGCTTATTTTACCTTTATAGACTGACTTGAGGTAATTAGCAAGCCCCTCAGTCGCCCTTCCTACAGTGTATTTATTCATGCGGTTTGAGCCGGCACCCATAACGCCCCTCATTCCGCCCGTACCGAATTCAAGGTCCTTATAGAATCTGTCCTCTATCTCTTTTTCGTCTGTGACAGAGAGAAGCTCCTTTTCGGTATCCTTATCGAAGCTCAGCCAGAGCTTATATTTTTCTCTATAATTCATTTTTTTCGCCTCTGCAATTTACATCTTTTGAAATATTATATGACATTTTTTCTATCATTTCAACAAATAATGGTACAAACCACCTTATATATCATATAGAGGTTGAAAATATCAACAAATGAGAGTACAATTTCGGTAAATCATTCTATAATAAAGGATGATAATATTTAAGGTGTTTGGCTTTAAATACAATTTAATTTATGGACATTTTCATCATGAAAGGGAGAAAAATATGAAAACTTCAACGCAAACAGATTGCCTGCAAAACACATTCGGCATAGAAAAGGCAATAGAAATTATTTCAAGTGTCGGGTTCGATGCTATTGATATTTCGCTCTTTATCGTCAATTTGGAAGAAAGCCCTTTGAGCCGGAGTGACTACAGGGAGTATGCTCGCTATCTTAGGAGCATTGCAAAAAGCAACGGCACATACTGTAACCAGTCACATGCTCCGTTCCCGTCATATATTGAGGGGAATGATGAATACAATTCGCTTGTTTACTCCGCAATAGTAAAAGCAATCGAATTTTCCGCAGAAATCGGTGCTAGTCAGATTATAGTGCATCCCTTTGTCACAAAAAAGAATCAGAAGGAAGAAAACCTCAAATTCTATAACAGCCTTTTGCCCTGCTGCAAGGAGTTCAATATAAAGGTTGCTCTTGAAAATATGTTCGGGCGCAACAAAAAACTAGGCCGCATTGTTCCGAATATATGCAGCACAGGTGAGGAGTTGGGTGAATATGTCGATGCGCTTGACAGCGAGTATTTTACAGCCTGCCTTGATATAGGCCATGCAGGGCTTGTAGGTGAAACGGCCGTGAATATGATTCATACCCTAGGCCATGACAGGCTGACCGCCCTTCATGTTCACGATAACGATATGATTGAGGATTTGCATACGCTTCCCTTTACCAGAGAAATTGATTTTGACACCGTAGCCGCCGCCCTGAAGGATATAAACTACAGCGGTGACATGACTCTGGAGGCAGACCATTTCCTTTATGACCTCCCGGATGAGCTGAAGGTGGAAGGAGCCCAACTCATGGCGGCAGTCGCACGGTATCTGGCGAAAAAAGCGGGTTAAGCTGTTTCTGATTATTCAACGACAGCGGCGGTTTTTTGAGGGATTCCTCTCATAAAAACCGCCGCTTTACCGTATCAGGATAATTGCATTGAACAAGCCCTGATTTTTATTCTATTATTAATATTATAATCTTAAAAAAAGCTAAAAAACCCTCGATTTATTCTCCATAATATGTTAATATGGCTTTGTTTGATTTATACCTCAGAAATTCTGCAAAGGAGAATTGATATGCCGTACATATTAACCCCGCAATTTGCACGGTTCCCCAAGTTTTATAAAAAAAGCGACACGGAAGTTCCCGACGCCCTGCTTAATGCAGAGGCTCAGGCACCCGATTTAGCTCATTTCCCATATCCTCTGCCGTCAAAGAAGAGTGATTATAACTGCTATGCAAACGGCAACGGAGGAGTGGTATGGTACGGTGCAAAAACCGGCCTTACCCGCTTTGACCCTAAGGCGGAGCGTAAAGAGGATATTGTGATGTTTTTCAGCTCAGACCGTGATTTGCCCGATAACAATGTTCACGCACTTCTTGCGCAGGGGGACAGTGTCTGGGCTCTCACCGATAACGGGGTGACTTTTATGGAGATGCGCCGCATTTCGATGAAAGAAAAGGCGGATGTTCTGCTCAACGAAACTCTAAGGTGCGTTGACAGAAGGGGAATGATAAGCCAGAAAAAGCTCAGTATCCCCGGTGATGTAAACTCATATGTCAGCTACGGTCATTCGGATAATGACGGATGCTTTACAGCATCCTTTGCTATGGGTGAGTTATACCGTTATGCTGTTCTGAAAAAAGAAAAGGGGGAGAATGACCCCGAAGCATTAAATGCCCGCAAGGTTGCAACAAGGGCTGTTGAGGCGTGCCTGCTTCTGATGAATATTTCCGGCAGAGGCGACGGGTTTGTCGCAAGGAGCTACCTCACAACTGCGGAGCCCGTACCCGATGACGGCTTGTTCTACAGAAAATCCGGAGGTAAGGCGGTGTGCCTGCCTACTAAAAACTCAAAATCAAAAAATCTTGAAGGCAAGGTCATTGAGGCCGGCTTTCCCGTACCTGCCCGACTTGCAAAGCTTTACCGTGACGAGGGCTTTACGGATGATGAAATAATTTATAAGGGCGACACTAGCAGCGATGAAATCACTCTGCACTATCTGATGATGCGCTACGCTCACGACATTCTCGGTGAGGGCGACACTGAGCTTGACAGTCTGATAAAAATGTCCGCAAAGAATACCCTTTCACATATAATTAACCACGGCTTTGAGCTTCACGAATGTGACGGCAGACCGACAACCTGGGCAAAATGGAGCATGGATTATTTTGAATCAGGCATGGGCTGGGCTGACGCGCCTCTCAATGCCGCTGAAATTCTGATGTACCTTCGTGTTGTAATGCACATAACGGGCGAAAAGGGCAAATGGCTTGAAGCCTTCAACAAGCTCATAGATATGGGCTATGCCGAACTAACTGAAAAGCACCATGACCGTTTTTGGGAGTGTGCAATGAGGGGCGGGGTTGAAATTTTTGAGGATATCATGTTCGGCGACCATGCGCTTGCGAGCAGTGCCTACTGGGGGCTAATCTCTCTTGAAACAGACCAAAAGCTCAAGGAGAAATACATAAAGGGATTCAAATCCTGGCGCCATTCAATTGCAAGGGAGCATAACCCCTTCTACGATATGGCATTCAAGCTTGCCTGCCCGGGGGAGGAGATTGAACTCGATAAGCTGGCATCCTGGCTTTACAGAACAAACCCCTCACGCCTTGCTGCAGGTGTCAGCCTGATAGGCAGGCACGATATCCCGGTCAGGATTTGCCTTGGAGGCAGCAAGGAGGTTTCTTACCGCCTGTCGCCCGACGAAATGTTTATTTCCAAATACGACCGCAATCCGTTTAAGCTGCGCAATGAGGATAGCGGCGGCATGAATTGCGTTGAGAGTTGCTATGTCTTTACCCTTGCCTACTGGATGGGCAGATATTACGGCTTTTTTGCAGAACAATAATAATGTGAAATGGGGATGATTTATATGAGTGACAAAGAAAGGCTCTATCTTATCGGCAATGCCCATCTTGACCCAATCTGGCTTTGGCGCTGGCAGGAGGGCTGCGGCGAGGTACTTCAGACCTTCCGCTCCGCCCTTGACAGATTATATGAATATAAGGATTTTGTTTTCACCTGCTCATCTGCGGCATATTACCGCTGGGTTGAGGAGATTGACCCGGATATGTTTGCGGAGATAGTGCAAATGGTGAAAAAGGGGCGCTGGGTTCCGGTCAACGGCTGGTTCATTCAGCCCGACTGCAATATGCCCTCCGGTGAGAGCTTCGCAAGGCAGGCTCTTTACAGCCAGCTCTACTATTATGAAAAGTTCGGCAAAATCTGCCGCACGGGATATAATGTTGACTCCTTCGGCCACAATGCAATGATGCCTCAGCTGCTCAGGCAGGCGGGCATGAATGCCTATGTCATGATGCGCCCCAATAAGGATGAGAATCCCGATATGCCCGAAAACCTCTTTTGGTGGGATAGCAGCGACGGCTCGAGAGTTCTGACCTACCGAATCCCCACAGGGTACGGAACCTGTGGCAAGGAGGCACTTGATAAATGCATTTCTGAGCTTTCCGAAAAGGCGGAGCAGGCAGGGCACGGCATGATGCTATTCTACGGAGTTGGTAACCACGGCGGTGGGCCTACAAAGGGCGACATTGAACACCTCAATAGCAGAATGCAGCAGGAGGGCTTTGTGCCGCTTGAGTTTTCCTCTCCTGATGATTTCTTTGAGGAGCTTTGCAGCCAAAAGCTCGATTTGCCCACATGGTCATACGATATGCAGCACCATGCAAGCGGCTGCTATAGCGCAACCTCCCTTGCAAAGCAGCTTAACAGAAAAGCCGAAAATCAACTTGCTGCTGCTGAAAAGTGGGATACTGTTGCTTCAAAGCTTTTCGGATGTAAGGCAAAAACCGAGGAGTTTGCAGATGCGTGGCGCAATGTCTGCTTCAATCAGTTCCATGACATTTTTTGCGGCTGCTCGATTATGGAGTCATATGAGGATGTTAAGGAGAGCATGGGCTACGCCATGACAATTGCCTCAAATGCATATAACAACGCTTTGCTGAGGATTTCAAGGAGCATTGACACCTGGGTTGACGGTGTGTCGGACCCTGTATGCTCTGAGGTTCGCCATGAGAGCGGAAATAGCTTCCCCAGACCGGTAGTCGTGTTCAATCCCCTTTCCTTCGATATTCACAGGCCTGTCAGGGTGCGTCACCCCTCCTCAAAGGTGACTGACAGCCAGGGCAAAGAGGTTTTGTTCCAAAATGTCCGTGCCTCCCGTTCAAATGATTCACATCTTGACACCATGTTCATGGCAGCCGTTCCCGCTTTGGGCTATGCAACCTTTTGGGTTAATATTTCTAAAGAAAGCGCAAGCAGCGAAAAACTCAGGCAGCCCCAAGAGTTTTCTGTCGAAAATGAATACATAAAAGCGGTTTTTGACAAAAAAACAGGCGGCATTTCTTCACTTATCAGCAAGGAGGATGGCGCTCAATATGTCAGCGGTGAGTCGCTTGCAGTTCCGATGGTTATTGACGACCACAAGACAGACACATGGGCGCACAGGGTTATCAAGTTCCATGATATCAAGGGCAAGATGAAGCTGGAATCAATTGAGCTTGTTGAGGACGGTGCGCTTCGCAAGGTGGTTCGCACCAAGCATAGGTTTAACGACTCCGTGCTGACTCAGGACTTCATCCTTGCGGCAGGACAAAAAACGCTGAGAGTTAAATGCAAGGCAATCTGGCAAAAAGATTTCATCATACTCAACATGCCGTTCCCATTAAGCGGCGGCCAGGAAATCTCAACCTACGAAATATCTTGCGGCTTTATTACGCGCCCATGCAACGGTGAGAAGGAGCCAGGGCTCAA
>JAAZFZ010000065.1 GCA_012511485.1 Clostridiales bacterium
CGGCCCGAAACAATATTCAATCTTGACGAAAGCTACGAGGCAGCCGTGCTGGAAATGGGAATGAGCTCATTAGGCGAAATATCAAGGCTTTCAAAAGCCGCAAAGCCCTGTGTCGGCATAATCGGCAATATAGGCGTTTCTCACCTTGAAAACCTGGGCACAAGAGAAAATATCCTTAAAGCCAAGCTGGAAATACTTGACGGTATGGATAAGGATACCCCTCTCATTCTCAACGGCGACGATTCGCTTCTCTACAATGCAAAGGTTAAGGAGCACCCTATTTATTATTATGGAATTGACAATAAGTTTTGCCGTTTTAAGGCATATGATATAGAATCGGATGAAGAGTCGAGCAGCTTTATTATCGACTTTGGCTGCGGTGAACAAAGGGTTTTTCTTCCCGCAATCGGCAGGCACAATATATATAACGCTCTTGCGGCATTTGCTGCGGGCTTTCTGCTCGGTATTGAGCCTGAGCAGGCAGCCGACGCTCTTGCGGACTATGTCCCTGCGGGGATGAGGCAAAGGGTAAGAAATGAAAAAGGCATTGTATTCATAGAGGACTGCTACAACGCTAGCCCCGATTCCATGCGAGCAACGCTGTCATCTCTCATGCAGATAAAAGCCAAAAGGCACATTGCTGTTTTAGGCGATATGCTGGAGCTGGGCAAGGTCTCAAATCAGGCTCATTCAGATGTTGGCACACTTGCGGCGCAAATGGGCGTCGACACTCTCTTTACATACGGCAGCAAGGCAAAGCTTTCTTCACAGGCAGCTGTCAGCGCAGGCATCAAGGTAGCACTTAGCTTTGAAGATAAGCTACAGCTGTCAAAGGAGCTTTCATCCATGCTTAGCCCCGGCGATGCGGTCGTTTTTAAGGCCAGCAGAGGCATGAGGCTTGAGGATGTAATAAAAAGTGTTTATAAGGAGTTGGGAATCGGTGAATAGTATCAGTGCGGTTGCCTTGGCGGCTGTTGGAGCGTTTGCCATAACTGCCCTGCTGGGCTTCGGTATAATCCCATGGCTTCACAAGCTCAAATTCGGCCAGACTATTCTTGATATAGGTCCGAAATGGCATAAAAATAAACAGGGCACACCCACAATGGGGGGCATAATGTTTATAATAGGGACAACCGTTTCTGTCGTAATTGTGTTCTTCATTGATTGGCTGCTCAAAGGGAACATAGTTGTCGGTGACTACATCGTTCCTTCCGAAATAATTACAAAGATTTTTGCCGGCCTTATTATGGCTCTGGGTTTTGGCTTCATAGGCTTTTTTGATGATTTTATAAAAGTAGTTAAAAAGAGGAACAAGGGGCTTTCGGTGTCCCAAAAAACAGTCATGCAGCTTCTAATCATTATCGGCTATCTTCTGAGCATCTACATGTGCATGAGCAGGGACCCGATAATGTTCATACCCTTTGTCGGCAGCATTAAGCTTGGCTGGTTTTATTGGGTTTTCGGCATCTGTGTCATTTACGGAGCGGTTAATGCCGTGAATTTTACAGACGGTATTGACGGCCTTTGTTCGAGCGTTACCATAACCGCAGCTGTGGCACTTGGAGTTATTGCGGCAATGCGCTCCTTTTTCGGCGTGAGTGTTCTTGCGGCCGCCCTTGCGGGTGCCTGCGCAGGTTTTCTTGTCTGGAACAGAAACCCCGCTAAAGTCTTTATGGGTGACACGGGTGCAATGTTTCTGGGCGGCATGGTGGTTGCCCTTGCCTACGCCATCAACTGCCCGCTCATACTGCTCCCCGTTGGCATCATCTATGTTATTGAGGCTATGTCCGATGTCATTCAGATTGGATATTTCAAGGCGACGCACGGTAAGAGGATTTTCAAAATGGCTCCCATTCATCACCACTTTGAAATGTCGGGCTGGAAGGAGAAAAAGATTGTCAGGGTATTCACCTTCATCAACCTTTTAGGCTGCCTTGCCGGTATAGCGCTGATGTATTACGGTGGCTATAATATTTAATTTTGCGTAAATAATACTGATATTTATTAATATAATTAATAGAGATATCCTAATGAAAGGAGAGTAATCATGACAGAGAGCAAAGCTGCGCGCCTGCCTGCGCACAAGAAGAAAA
>JAAZFZ010000066.1 GCA_012511485.1 Clostridiales bacterium
CTTTTACCCTCCGTCACGCTCACACCGTTTTCAGCTATTGAGCAGGCGCCGGAAAAAACGAGGTCTGTTGTGCTTTCACCCACACCGGCGCAGGCATAGACATAGCCGCAAATGCATTTTGCACTCTGCTGCAGAACAAGCTCATGCCTGTAGTCGTTTTTCGTTACCATTTCGCTGCTCGCTGAAAGGTTGAGAATAATATTTGCCCCATTAAGTGCCATTAGAGAGCTCGGAGGGACAGGCACCCATAAATCCTCACAGATTTCAATGCCGACACGCACATCCTCCGCCATTTTAAAAATCAAGCTACCGAAGGGCACCTCTGAGCCGCACAGGGAAATACTTTCAACCCCGCAACCGATGCCTGATTCAAACCATCTTTTTTCGTAGTATTCGCTGTAGTTGGGAATAAAGCTTTTTGGCACAACTCCGAGCAGCTTCCCCGACTGAATGACAGCTGCACAGTTGAAAAGCTTATCCCTAACCCTGACGGGGAGCCCGATTGCTATCAAAGCCTTGACTGTTTTCGTTTTTGATAGCAGCCACTCAAGTGCCTTTTCGCAGTCACAAATCAGTGTATCCTGATTAAAAAGGTCGCCGCAGGTGTAGCCGGATATATAAAGCTCAGGCAAAACCATAATCTGCGCCTGCTCGTCTTTTGCTCGCGCAATTGACTCGAGCGCCCTTTTTATATTCTTTTCGGGTCCCGCTACAGACACTCTCGGTGATAAAGCCGCAACCTTGACAAACCCGAATCTAGTCATTTAAAGCATCCCCCCGGAATATTTATTAGCATTAGTGTTTTTTCAAGGATATAACATGACTTATATCATGTCACACAAATTTACTTTTTGTCAATACATATTTTTTAAAAAATTAAAGCATTATGCAATATTAGTATAAAAGGAGAAATAATGCTCAATTATGTAACCGCCCTTAATGAAAGAATAAGCTCACTTGTCTGGGGTATACCCATGCTCTGCGCATTTCTTTTTACCGGCCTGCTGATATCCGTTCAATCAGGCTTTTTTCAGCTGCGCCATATGCCGATGTGGCTTTCGCAGACTTTAGGCGCCGCATTTCGTGACAAAAGTATCCGAAAAACCGGCGATTCAAAATCAATTTCACAATTTCAGGCGCTGACAGCCGCCCTTGCCGCCTGTATGGGAACGGGCAATATTGTCGGAGTGGCAACGGCTATTTTTTCGGGCGGAGCGGGAGCGGTTTTTTGGATGCTTTTGTCCGCTTTTCTGGGCATGATGACCTGCTGTGCGGAGAACATCCTAGGCATCAAATACCGCTATAAAAACAACCGAGGCGAATGGATAGGCGGGGCGATGGTCTACATAAAAAACGGGCTTGGCATGAAGAAGACCGCAGGCGTTTTTTCCGTCTTGCTGGTGCTTGCATCCTTTGGCATAGGGAATATGACTCAGGCAAATTCCATCGCCGGCGCACTTGAGGATTCCTTGGGCATCCACCCCCTTTTCACGGGCATAGCAGTTGCCGCACTCACGGGTATGGTTATTATCGGAGGAATAAAGCGCATTGCTGGAGTAGCTGAAAAAATAATTCCCTTTATGTCGGCAGTATTCATTCTGGCATCTCTTATAATTATAGTTGTAAATATAAAAAGTATTCCCTGCGTAATTGCAACGATATTCAGGGAGGCATTTTCTTTTAAATCCACAGCCGGAGGCGCGGCGGGTATAGGCATTGCGAGGGCTGCAAGATACGGGGTTGCAAGGGGCGTATTTTCAAACGAAGCGGGGCTCGGGAGCACAGCTATTATTCATGCGGTGGCTGATGTCAGGGAGCCGACAGTTCAGGGTATGTGGGGCATTGTTGAGGTTTTTATCGACACTGTGGTCATGTGCACAGTCACGGCGCTGGTGATACTCTCATCGGGAGTATTAAATCCGGGAGAGAATCTAAACGGAGTATCACTAAGTGCTGCCGCTTATGAATCATTTTTCGGGCCGGCAGGGAAATACTTTGTCTGCTTTTCGATTGTATTGTTCGCATTCGCAACCCTTATCGGGTGGTCTTATTACGGCGAAAAAGGTGCGGAATTTCTTTTCGGGCTCAGAAGCGTACCAATCTATAAAGCCGTTTATCTTGCCGCCGTAATTCTGGGCTGTACGGCAAACCTTCAAACGGTCTGGAGCATTTCGGATACCTTGAACGGGCTCATGGCCGTGCCAAACCTGTTAAGTGTCGTTATGCTTTCCGGTCAGGTCAGGCGTGAAATGAAGGGCTACCTCTCAAGGAAAATCTAGTTAATACCCAACAGCCTTGCGGCATTGCCGCCCAAAATCATTTTCTCCTCATCCTGTGATAATCCGAGGCTTTTAATAAACAGAATCTCATTATCCGTTCTGCTCCACGGCATATCGCTGCCGAGAAGTATTTTTTCGGCACCGTGACTCTCTATTATGCGGGAAGCCCATATCATCGGCAAATTGCCGAAGCAATAGGCTGTATCTAAATATATATCGACACCTTCAAGCTCACGGATAGCCTCCTTCCACATGATATAACCGCCCATATGTGCGGCAACAACAGGTGCGCCGCCGAAATAGGGCAATATTTTTTTGAATACCCCCGGTGGGCAGTGGACAGGCTCGGGGATGCCTATATCCACCCCGGCATGGAAAACCGTTATCAGCCCCAGCTCGCCCGCTTTCTCATATATGGGGAACATCTTTTTATCGTCGGCAAAAAAGCCTTGATAGTCGGGGTGCAGCTTTATCCCTTTCAGCCCTGCCTCTTTAATTCTTTCAAGCTCCCCGAGTGCGTCGGGAGAGTCGGGGTGAACGCTGCCTAAGGAAACAATGTCGGGTAGTGAATTTGTTTCAATTGCAAAGTTGTTGACGGAGGTCTGCTGCCTGGGATTAGTCGAAATATTGAGTACGACGGAAATATCAACGCCCATCTGCCTCATCTGTGCCCTTAGCGAATCCACAGTGCCCGAATGGAAGGCCTCTATGTTGCCGGACTGTTGAGATAAGTTTATAATTACTTTTTTTGCAATCCTTTCGGGGAAGCAATGAGCATGAAAATCGACTATCATTTTTGACCTCCTTTATTTTTCATTATTATATTTTCTCATATTTATTTATTATAGCATATTATTTGCGTTTTAGGGATATTGGCATTTACAATAAAAATGAAAAAAAGTCCGTGAAATTGGTTAAAATATTGAATAAGCGGCACTTAGGAGAATTTGCGGCACATAAAACCAATAATTGAAAAAAGCCTTGATAACGCCCCTGTTAATTGTTATAATATTTTAGATTGAGCTGAGCAGACAAGCTCTGCGTCGGCCCGTTTTAATATACCGAAAGGAGATTAAATATGATTTATTCCCACGAAGTGGAACAAATGTGTAAAGTTGCAAAAGGACCTCATCACGGTCCCGCCCCTATACCTGAAGAGGGGAAATGGGTTCAGGCCTACGAAATCAAGGATATTTCGGGTTTTTCTCACGGTGTGGGCCGGTGCGCTCCTCAGCAGGGCGCCTGCAAGCTTTCACTTAACATTAAAAACGGTATTGTCGAGGAGGCTCTTGTTGAAACAATCGGCTGCTCTGGCATGACTCACTCAGCCGCAATGGCTGCCGAAATCCTGCCGGGTAAAACGCTGCTCGAATGCCTTAACACCGACCTTGTTTGCGATGCAATTAATGTGGCGATGCGTGAAATCTTCCTGCAGTTAGTTTACGGACGCAGTCAGTCCGCTTTTTCTGACGATGGTCTTGTAATAGGCGCAAGCCTTGAGGACCTCGGCAAGGGGCTGCGTTCTCAAATCGGCACCATGTTCAGCACAAGGGAAAAGGGTGTGCGCTACATGGAGATGACGGAGGGTTATGTTACACGCATGGCTCTTGATAATGATGACCAGGTTATCGGCTATGAGTTCATCAAGCTTGGCAAATTCCTTGAGGATATCCGCCACGGCATGAGTCCGGATGAAGCTCTCGACAAAAACAAGGGCACATACGGCCGCTTTGCGAATGCTCCTAAGTATATTGACCCGAGAGAAGAATAAGAGAAGGAGGATATTAACATGGCAAACGATGTCAGGTTTGAGGGAAAAGAAAGAAGAATAAAAAGAATAGAAGCCGGCCTTGCAGAGTTCGGAATAGAAAGCCTTGAGGCTGCGCGCGACCTTTGCACCTCGAAGGGAATAGATGTGGAAGCTATCGTCAAGGGAGTTCCGCCCATTGCATTTGAAAACGCAGTCTGGGCATACACTCTGGGCGTTGCAATTGCACTCAAGGAGGGCATTAAAAAAGCCTCTGATGCTTCAGTTGCTATAGGCAAAGGTCTTCAGACCTTCTGCATACCCGGCTCTGTCGCCGAGCAGCGCAAGGTTGGCCTTGGCCACGGCAATCTCGGCTCCATGCTTTTGAAGGACGAAACAAAGTGCTTTGCATTCCTTGCAGGGCATGAATCCTTCGCTGCCGCTGAGGGTGCCATAGGCATTGCCCGCTCCGCAAACAAGGTTCGTACCCGTCCACTAAAGGTTATTCTCAACGGTCTTGGCAAGGATGCGGCAATGATTATTTCCAGAATCAATGGCTTCACCTTTGTTGAAACCGAATTTGATTTTTATAAGGACCAGCTCAATATTATCAGCAAAACTCCTTATTCTGACGGTGAGCGTTCAAAGGTGCTCTGCTATGGCGCAAACGATGTGCTTGAGGGTGTCGCCATTATGAGACATGAGGGCGTTGATGTTTCTATCACAGGCAACTCAACGAACCCCACACGCTTCCAGCACCTTGTGGCCGGCACCTATAAAAAATGGACAAATGAAAACGGAATTAATTACTTCTCCGTTGCATCCGGCGGCGGCACGGGGCGCACGCTCCACCCCGACAATATGGCGGCGGGTCCTGCCTCCTACGGGCTTACAGATTCAATGGGTCGTATGCACGGTGACGCTCAGTTCGCAGGCTCATCCTCCGTCCCCGCTCATGTGGAAATGATGGGGCTTATCGGCATGGGCAACAACCCTATGGTTGGAGCTACCGTTGCTTGTGCGGTTGCGGTTCAGGAAGCTTTCAATAAGTAATAGAGTATAATTCAAGCGGCTGCCCGACGGCGGCCGCTTGGCGGTTATTATATCAATTTTTGGAGGAAAAGAATGTCGAGAAACACATACACCGTCCCGCAGGTACTGAAATTTATTGCAAGGCATAATAAAATAGCTTCTCTTATCGGCATTGCAATTTTTTTGCCGGAGGTTATAAAGCTTTTCGTAAAGGGTATTGCGGACACCGAAATTGTCGAAATCGCAGTTCTGGGCATAGAAATAGTGGCCTTCCTCATTTACCTTTACATAATCCGATTGATAAAAAAGAGGTATGGTGAAAAAGATTAAATGCGGGCACAAGCCCGTGCACAGTTTTTGAATAACCGATAAATTCAATCACTTGAATTTATCGGTTCTCTTTTCATTGGCACTGCTTGCCGAGGATTAATAAAAGACGAGCCTAACGCCCGCCTTGATATAAAACTATTTAAAGGATTCCTTTATGCTTTTTGCAACCCTTTGAAGCTCCTCCACAGAGTTTATCGGAATTGCGGATTCAATTATTCTTGTTTTGACCTCTGAAGGAAGCTTATCAAATTCATTTTTTATCTCCGGGTTCAGGCTGAAGAATTTTGACATTTTATCACCTCAGCGATATTGTTTGCATTTCTTCAGCCTTTATTAGTTGATTTGAGGATTTGCTTTGTGAAGCCTCCCGATATCTTATTCAAAAACAAAAAATCCCCTTCTGACGGCTCAAAGAATCATTAACATACTGTTTGCGTTTTTACAAGATAATTCTATTATTTGCTTATCTTCATTGAAATGTCAAAGGCCTTGACCGAGTGAGTGAGCGCACCCAGGGAGATGATATCCACTCCGGTTTCGGCAACGCTGCGCAGGTTTTCTGCCGTGATGCCGCCTGAGGCCTCCAGCTTTGCCCTGCCGGCAGTCAGCTCAACAGCCTTTTTCATTTCTTCATTTGTCATGTTGTCAAGCATAATAATTTCAACCCCTGCCGAAAGAGCCTCTTTAACCTCATCCAGATTTCTCGTTTCGACTTCGATTCTAATCATATGCCCCAGCTTTCCCCTAACGGCTTCAACTGCCTTTGTGATGCCGCCGGCGGCATCTATGTGGTTATCCTTTAACATTGCCCCGTCCGAAAGGTTGAAGCGGTGATTCTTGCCGCCGCCACAGGTAACAGCATATTTTTCAAGCGCACGCAGGCCTGGCAGGGTTTTTCTGGTGTCCGTTATTTGAACGTTAGTCCCCTCAACTAGCTTTACTGCCTGTGCGGTCGCAGTTGCAATGCCGGACATATGCTGCAAAACATTAAGTGATGTTCTTTCTCCCTTTAAGAGCATTGCCGTCTTGCCGAAAAGCTCTGCAATGATATCCCCCTTTTTTATTTCGTCGCCGTCATTTTTAAACACTTGTGCATGAAAGCTGCTGTCGAGCAGCTCAAAAACCCTAAGTGCGATGGTAAGGCCGCATAAAACCCCGTCTGCTTTCGCAAGATAATATGCCTTGCCGTTTTCATCAGGGTTGAGCAGGCTGTCAGTTGCGGCATCAAAATAACTGATATCCTCTTTAATTGCGGTTTTAATAAGCTCGTCAATATAAAAGCCGTTGAGCATCATTCATCAACCTCTCTTAAAATAATTGTTGCAACAGTTGCGATGCTGAGTGCCTCACAATAGCTCGGAGTTAGGGCAAAACTACCGTTGTGAAGCCTTGTGAGTATTTCCTCCAGACGGGCATGACCCTGCCTTATTGCCAAAGCGTCGGGCATTACAAAGTATGCCCTCTGCATGATATCCCGAACCTGTGTTCTGATGCCCTTGGGCAGCGGCGCTCCCTGCGGCCTTATCTTGTAATCCTTGACCTCAACGAGCGAATAGCCCGACTCCAGCGCCCTCTGAATATCCTGTGCCGCCCTCCTGCCGAAAACAAGCGCTTCAAGCAGAGAATTGCTTGCGAGCCTGTTGCCGCCGTGAACTCCCGTATGCGCACATTCACCTGCCGCATATAGCCTCGGTATGGTTGTTCTGCCGTTTAGGTCAACATCAATGCCGCCCATAAGGTAGTGCTGGCATGGGAATACAGGTATCAAGTCCTCTGATATATCCACACCTCTTTCAAGGCAGGCTGCACTTATTGCAGGGAAGCGGTTTTTCAAAAACTCCTTGCCCTTTCGGCGGATATCCAGATAAAAGTTGTTGCTGCCCGTCCTTCTGGATTCAAGGATAATCGAGCGTGAAACAACATCACGGGGTGCGAGCTCGAGCCGCTCGTCATATTTATTCATAAACCTTTCAAGGTCGTTATTGAGTAAATATGCTCCCTCGCCCCTGACAGCCTCACTTATTAAAAACTGTTCCCTTCCTGTGGGGGAATTAAAGGCAGTCGGGTGGAACTGGACAAGACTCAGGTTTTTTATTTTTGCGCCCATTTCATATGCGAACCGTATACCGTCGCCTGTTGAGGTGGACGGGTTTGTCGTATATTTATATACCCTGCCTATGCCGCCGGTTGCAAGCAGGAGAAAGCTGCCGTAAGCACTGAAATACTCACCGCTTTGAAATAAATCGGCACGAAAACCGTTATGCAGGCTCTCAATGCCTAAAATCATGGTGTTTTCCAGCAAATCAATATTATCTCTCTGCCTGACTGCTTCAAGGAGCTTTTTCACCATTTCCCAACCTGATTGGTCCTTATGGTGGACTATTCGGTGGCGGCTGTGGCCGCCCTCAAGCGTCTTGAACAGCCTGCCGCTCTCGTCCCTGTCAAATTCAACCCCCATTTCGAGAATTTTCAAAACATCCTGTGGCCCTTCTCTGACAAGTGTTTCCACGGCGGTCACATTGTTTTTGTATCCTCCGGCAATGAGTGTATCTTCAATATGCAAGTCAAAGCTATCGTCCTCATGGTCAAGAACAGCCGCAACACCGCCCTGAGCAAGGGCGCTGCCCGAAACAGTCTGCTCCTTTTTTGAAAGCATAAGAATTTTTGTTTTATTGTTAAACTCAAGTGCAGCATAGAGGCCGGCAACACCGCAACCGGCAATTATCACATCATACTTTTTTTTCATCTGCCCGCCTCCAAGAAGAACGCAAATTTTCCCCTGCGCAAATTTTCCCCTGTGAATATTTATTATATCACTCTAATAAATAAATAAAAGTGCCATTTTAAAAAAATAAAAAAACAGCCACCCTATTGGGTGGCTACTTTTTTATGTCGGCATTGACCTATCTTCCCAAGCGGCTGCCCGCTAAGTATTTTCGGCACGAATGAGCTTAAC
>JAAZFZ010000067.1 GCA_012511485.1 Clostridiales bacterium
ATCCGCAACCCTTATGACTTCTTCAACAGTTGTAAATCCGGCAACGGCAAGTGCCATATTTTTTAAATTATAAAAATTTTTATAGCAATTGTAAAGTGTATCGGCGGTTATTTGTGCAATTGATTCGATTGTGCCGGCTATATCAATTCTGACAGGGTGAATTCGGTACAATGCCCTGAGAAGGTTGAACATAACCTCCCAGCCAGCATTATCCTTATACATTCTGATTTCCTGCCCGATTATGCCCTGCTCTTTTTTAACCGTTGCGGGCGTGAAATAGGGTGACTGAACAAAATCCAACAGAATCTCAAGGTTCTCACTGAAATTGGAGGTGCAGGAAAAGAGGTATGCGGTTCTGTCAAAGCTTGTATAGGCATTCGCATTGGCTCCAGTTTTTGAAAAGCGTTCAAAGGCATCAAGCTCCTCGCTCTCGAAAAGCTTATGCTCGAGAAAATGTGCAGTGCCTTCGGGTATTTCGGAAAATCTACCGTCGCTCTGCAAAATCTTTGTGTCAATCGAGCCGTATTTTGTTGCAAAAACCGCATAGGTGGAGGAATAGCCCTCCTTTGGCATTACAAAAATATCAAGACCGGTAGGGTGTTCAATATGATAATAGCTTTCACCGAGATTTTCGTTTTTTATCTCTTTAATATTCATTCCTGTCCCTCCCCTAAGCCGGGTTTGCTTGAAAGCATGAAAACAGTGTCTAAGGTAATACCCTTTGCTGCATTTATCACTCCGTCAAGTGTAACTGCCTTGTATTTTTCAACATAGAACTCCGGAGTTCTGATATCGTCTTCAAACATCTGGCTGAAATACCATGCACAAATCGTTTCGGGTGAATCGTTATATCCGTTTATCCTGTCACACACCGCCAGGATGGACGCGTTGAATTCATCCTGCGAAACATTGCCCTGCTGAATCTGCCGGAGCTGACGGAGAATCTCATCCGTAGCCTTCTTTTCGTTTTCAGTTTCTATTCCGCTGCGCACGAAGATGACGCCCTTTTGCCTGTGCAGTATCGCATGGCAGTAGTAGCACAGGCTCATTTTTTCACGGACATTTGAAAACAGCTTGGAATAGGTGCCTCCGCCGAAAATATCTGCTGCGACATACATATCGTACTTCTTATCGTCTGGGCTTTCCATACCTGCCCTGAAACCGAGCACCAGCTTGCCCTGCTTGACACTCTGCTGCTCATTGACTCTTTTAGGTTCCTTTGCAGATTTGATAAAATCTGTATTGGGCTTTGCGCAGCTTCGCTTAATTCCCGAAAACTCTTTTACAAAGCTCTGCTCTATGGCATCTGACTCTCCGCTTGAAATGACGGTAATCAGAATAACCGCCGTCTTTAACACCCTTTGCCATGCGTCGTATATATCCTCGGGGGTCAGGGTGCTGATTTTTTCTTTCATGCCGTATTTAGGGATGCCGAAAGCTTCATTTTCACACATCACCTGCTCACATCTCTGCTGAGCATAGACGCCCTTGTTATCCATCTCACCTTCCAATTTTTCTATGAGCAGCCGCTTTTCTCTCTCGACATCCGCCTTTTCAAAGCATCCGTCTGATAGCTTTGGCTCAAAGATAAGCTTTGTAAGAAGCCGGGCGCACTCCTGTGCAATACTTTCGTCCGTGAGCGAAAATCTGTCATCAATGGCAGTAAGGCTGACAGAAAGCAACTGTGCCTCCCCGTGCTTTGAAACATTTGCACAAAGAATTGCACCGTAAAGCTCTGCAAGCCTGCCGTTGAGTGCCGTAAAATCAGGATAATCCTTGCATGAGCGGTGCAGAATAAAAGGCAAAACCGCATTTGCCGAAGCGTTTTCATTGAGCGGCAAAGCCATCGTTATCATTATCTTACCTGTTTTGAACTGTGATGTTTTTAAGCTGCAAAGACGCACCCCGTCCGCAATACTTTTTATCGTCGGTTTAATCATTTTAACCCCCTGCTGCACATAATACCTTTTTATTATTAACAATCATTCCGATTATACACAATATTAAACATTAATTCAATAAATTTCCACTCATTATTATTTTTATCAAAAAACGGAACGGCAAGCGTTCCGCAGATGAAATATGTTTTTGTCTTTCGCTTTTCACTTGAGAAACTTCAGGGGAACTACAACGCTGACATAATTGACAGGCTTTTTCTTATCCTCGGCATAAATCCACCGCTTCATGTTTGCAACCCTCTCATCAGAATCTATTTCAACGATATACCTCTCCTCATCCGTTGGCTGACGGATAATGACCTCCATTAATACCCTGCCGACATTTTCGGCTGAGCCCTCAAGAATCACATGCGCAACCGATTCGGTGGGGCTTGCTTTACTCACAATTTCAAAGAGGTCGGGAGTATAGAAGCTATCCTCAATAGCGATGGGAATGCCCCCCGATGTTCTGACTCTTTTAATATGCCCAAGCTCTGTGCCATGCTGCCAACCACTGAGCAATTCACCCTGAGCCACTGTTTTTTCAGTGAGCAAGGTTTTGTTTTTTAATTCTATGCCCATTTTTTTCAGCGAGAATGACAGAGAAATCAGAGGCTCAAAGCTGTAGGTTTTATGCGGCACGGCGACAAAGGTGCCGCTGCCGTGTTTTTTAATTACTGTTCCCTCCCGCTCAAGCTCGGAAAGAGCGGCACGAACCGTTGCCCGCCCGACTTTGAGTTTTTCCATCAGGTCCTTTTCGGTCGGCAATTGAGAGCCGGGTTTATACTCACCTCTTTCAATGAGACCGACTATATATTCCTTTGTTTGAATGTAGAGTGGAATTTTTCCTTTTATCATCATTAAGGCTCCTTCAGAAGGGATTTTAACTCAAAATTCACTTAAAATCAAGTAAAAAAGTGTATTTTTGCTAATAACTTGATTGTTCAATGTCAAATATTGTATAATTATTTTTGTTGTAAATTGTTGGTTCTCAGATACGATTTTTTAGCACAGTTAGGAAAACAGAATTTTTTTGGAGGTAGACTTATGAAACTGAAATACTTAGGGACCGCCGCAGCCGAGGGTGTTCCGGCTCTCTTTTGTTTTTGCCCTGTCTGTCGTCGAGCGGCAGAACTGGGCGGCCGCAATATACGAACACGCTCGCAGGCACTTATTGACGATAAAATTCTCATTGACCTCCCGCCGGACACCTATATGCATGTCCTAAATTATGGGCTTGACCTCAAGGAAATAACAACGCTAATTATAACTCACAGCCATGCCGACCACCTATATGCAACCGAGCTTGAGATGAGAAATCCGGGGTTTGCCCATGCGCCTGAGGGTATTGGTGAAAAGCCGCTGAATATATTTGCAAGCAAAATTGCCGGAGTGCCTATAAGAAGAATTATCGAAGAAGAAGAAATCGACGAAAACACCGTTAAGCTCAACTGTGTTGAGGCATTCAAGCCTTTTGAAGCCGAAGGCTATGTGATTACTCCTTATAAGGCAAGCCATGCCAAAATAGCAGGCCCGTTTATTTATTCCATAAGTGACGGGAAAAAGACTTTGCTCTATGCTCATGACACGGGCTATTTCCTTGAGGAAACCTGGGAGGCACTCAAAAAAATAAATCCATATTTTGATTTTGTTTCACTCGACTGCACGGGTATGTTGTTAAACTACACCGGAAACCATATGGGAATAGATGCCTGCAATGATGTCAGGGAAAAACTCATTGAGATAGGTTGTGCGGACGAAAACACAAAGTGGTGCTACCAGCATTTTTCACATAACGGGCTTCTTACCTATGACGAAATGGTTCCGATTGCTCAAGAACGAGGATTTCTTGTTGCGTATGATGGAATGGAAGTGGAAATTTAAGCCTTAAATACAATAGGGGCGGATACCCGCCCCTGTTGAATAGGTTTATTTTCTGCCTGCTCTTGAACTTACATCACGGTAGTTAAGAACCCTGAGCTTTCTTTTTTGCCTTTTCTTATAGTTAATATATATAGTCATTGCAACAAAGAAAATAACTATCAGAATAAAAATCATCAGTGTCATTTTAAAAACAACGGTGTCGGTAGCTTTTTTTACCATTGAAAGCATATAGAGAAATGTGCTTCTGCTAACCCCCTCAGCGGCAACAAGATTTACCCGAGCGATTTCCTCGTCCGCATAAAGGACAACTGCCCTGCCGACAACCTGTCCCTTTTTAACCGGGGCTTGCAGGCTCTCCGGCAGCTCCCCCTCCACCGCCTCTATGAGAACACTGCCTGCATTCACTCCAGAGGGCACAAGGGCATAAAGCTCCTTTTCCGGCACAAGACGGACATAGTCTGTTCCCTTTGCAAGGTCAACCTTAGCAACAGTCACAATTTGAGTCTGAGCGGCAACCTGCTTGAGCTTGATATTGTCAAATGCCCAGTTAAACATCAGCTTGCAGTCAATAAATGCGCAATTTTCATCTACCTTGTCACCATCTATGTCATAAAACGGCGCTTTCAAAACAATGCCGAGGTATGAATAGCCGTCCTTGCTTGCGGTTGAAATGACGCAGCGACCCGCTTTGCTTGTTGTGCCGGTCTTTATACCCTTTGCATATTTGCAGTAATAGTCAGGTATGCCACTGTTCATAAGCGAGTTGGTGCTTCTGAACACCCTCTGTGCCGATATGTTTGTTGCGGGCACAGTATATTTTTCGGTTGATGTTATTTTTACAAAAATATCTCTTTGCTCAAAATCCTTGCTCAATGAGTGCTTAATGATTATTGCAAGGTCGTTTGCCGTAATATATTGCCCGTCCTCATCAAGCCCGTGGGGATTGACAAAATGAGTGTTTTTGCACCCGAGGTTCACGACATATTCATTCATGAGGGCAACAAATTCTTCTATGGAGCCGCTAACATAATCTGCTAGAATTGCCGCCGCTTCGTTGGCACTCTTGACAAGCAGGCAGTAGAGAAGATTCATTACACTAATCTGTTCGCCGGGCATAAGCCCCGCATTTGAGGAGTTTAGCCCGTCAAACATCCTAATTGTGTATTCCGGTATCTTGACAACATCGTTGAGGTTACTACACTTTTCAAGCACAAGCATTGCCGTGACAATTTTAGTCAGAGAGGCAGGTGAAGACTTCATATCTGCATTTTTCTCAAATATTACGCTGCCGTCGTCAAGGCTGGCAAGCAAAAGAATTTCTGCGTGTGTGTCGAGGTCTTCAAGAAGAGAATTATATGAAGCATTTGCCATCGGAATCGGAATACTGACAAGAGTTAGAATAACACATAATATTAGAATTAATGCTTTTTTCATATACAACACACCCAAAGATATTGTATTATATTAAGAAGAAATAACTATTTAAGTATATCAGAAGAAGAAATAACTATTTAAGTATATCAGCTTTTAGACAAAAAATAAACAGTTTTTTATCAGGGGGATATTATTATGATATATGTTACGGG
>JAAZFZ010000068.1 GCA_012511485.1 Clostridiales bacterium
CAACATAACCATTGCCAGCAAAGCACTAAGAACTTTTTTGGATTTTCTCAACTGTATGCACCTCCTGCTAAATTTAAAAACTATTAAACTGCACGCATCGAATCACTTAACCGGCAAAGCGGCGCGTACAGACCGCGCTGGTTTAACTAATGCTGTTATAATCCCTCCCTCGGCCAGGAACAGAAAGATAAGAGGTTCCATGGCATTTTGTATCACCGATATCAATAAAATAATGGCTGAAATGAAAGTAAAAATAGCCTAAATCATGAAAAATAGGCAAAATTCACCTACACCGCCATCATATGGCTACTACAAATATAACTCAGTAGGATAATTTTGTCAATGCATTTTAAACTCAGTTACTAATTTTGTATAAATTGCACATAAGAGAAAACATATTTTGGCTATTGTGATTAAGTTAAAATTTAATGGTAAAGATTTCACAATTTCCCATATTATTTCCCATATTCCATATTATTAAATGTATAGCACTTATATGAAAAGCAGAAGTACTTTACGGAATTTTTTTATTCCTTTATAATAAATTCTATTCTCAAAGACCTGAAAAAAGCAAAAAATGTCATTAATTTTTTGAATTTTTTATATAAATAACCCCCTTATTACCTTTCGGTCAATAAGGAGGCAGATTTTTATGAAAAATCACTTTATTGCATAGTGATTTTTGCCGTCAAGAGGTATATATTCCAACTCATTGCCGTCAACTGAAAGCTTTGAATTTTCGTCACCTGTCAACTCGATTATTATTTCGGCATTTTCAATAACAAGCCTGACCTTTTCCTTATCCCAGCCTGAAGGAAGTCTCGGCTTGATATAAAGCCTTTCACCTTTACGAATTATTCCGAGCAGTTCCTCCTTTACGGCCCTGTAATACCATGCCGCAGAGCCTGTGTAAAGGGTCCAGCCTGCACGCCCTTCAATACCGTTTGCTGAGGATACATCGCCTGCCAAAGCATAGGGCTCCGCTCTATACATATCGCTTAGGGTATTATCATTTGAGATTTCGGCAGGGTTTATCAGTTTTAGCAGCTCATAACCTTCATTTGACCTGCCTGCACGAATTAATGCCATGCAAAGCCATACGGCGGCATGAGTATATTGTCCTCCGTTTTCCCGTATCCCTTGAGGGTAGGCTGCTATATAGCCTGCATTTCTTCCGTTGCCTGAAAACGGTGCCGCCAGCAGCTTAATAATATGGTTATCCTTATCAACAAGCTCTCTGACTGCCGTATCAAGTGCAATTCTTTTTCTCTCCTCGTCCGGCATTCCGGCAAGAGTTGCAAATGACTGAGTAAGGCTGTCAATAGAGCACTCCGCTTTTGTGTTCGGTTTTGAAGAATCTCCGCCGGTGATTCCCATAGGTGTTCCGTCATCATAAAAAGCCCTTATATATCTGTCGCCGTTCCAAGCATGTTTGTCTATTTGCTCCGCAAGCTGTAAACGGACTGTATTATACTGCTCTGCCCTGTGTCCATCCTCCATTATTCTGCAAAGCAGCGATGCCTTTTCAAGCACCATGAGCATGAATTGTGCAAGCCAAACACTTTCCCCTCTCCCGCCGATACCAACCTTGTTAAAGCCGTCATTCCAGTCGCCACCGCCTATTAATGGAAGGCCGTGCTCACCGAATTTCAGCGACCTGTCAACAGCCTTGATGCAATGCTCATATACAGTTTCCCTGTGGTGCGACATTGTGGGATGAAAATACCTTTCATGTTCATTTTCTGCAAGCTCCTCGCCGCTAATATAGGGTGCCAGAACACTGAGCAGGCCATAATCCTGTGTCTGTTCGATATATTCACCCGTAACAAATGGCAACCAGAGTAAATCATCACTGTATCTTGTTCTGACCCCTATCAGGCCGCCTGCCCTTTTGGGCATACTGTGCCACCAGTGCAGGACATCCCCCTGCTCAAACTGGACTGCACAGCATCTGATAATATGACTTTTTACCAGCTGCGGATGCGTTAGAATCAGGGCGGAGGCATCCTGAAGCTGGTCTCTGAATCCCCATGCACCGCCGCACTGGTAGAAGCCTGTTCTGCCCATGAATCTGCTTTTGAGTATTTGTGCGGGTAGCCATGTGTTAATAAGATGGTTGAAGGACTTATCTGGGGTGTCAATGCTTATTGAATTGGTGTTGTAGCGGTCAAAAACCCCAAGCGACGCAACGTTTACGGCAGCATTCTCATTTGCGCCCCATGAAAGTGAAAAAAAGACTTCGATTTCCTCGTCGCTCCTGAAGCTGATATTTTTGCCCACCGCCGCACAGGGGTTCGGCAGAGGCAGCAGCTTATTCACCTGCCAGTTGCCTGAAAGAAACGCAGTTCTGTCACAGCAGACAAAATCCGCCCCTCCCAAAACACAAAGAGCACAGTACCCTTTAAAATTACTCCATGAGGATGAAACTAAAACGCCGTCTTTTATGGTTTTTGCCTGGACCATTCTCGTAAGTGTGGAATTCACACCCAGAACAGGCTCACAGTAATATGCGAGCTTGCATTTTATGGATTTTCCGGTATTGTTAGTTATTTTTACCCTGCAAAGCTTAGCCATGCCCTTGTGGGGGACTTTGACATTGACCTCAAATCTCATGCCCTGAGCTTCGGAGTACCAGCTTGCACTTTCGGGAGTAAAAACACAGGATGAGCCCATCAAAAGGTCATAATATTTGCCGTTTATTTTCAGAATCAGCATCTCTCCCTTGTTGTCAAAGCGTGAATCGTTAAACCATGGGGTCAATTTGTTCTCTCTTGAGTTGACAGCCCATGTAAATCCCAATGCCTTGTCACTAACAAGAGTACCAAAGGTATGGTTACATAACACTAAAGACCATGGTACGCTTGGCATAGATTCTTTTTTTGTTATGACAAATTCATTGTCTGTAAAGTAATTGTCCTTGACAAATAAATCGGCTTTTTTGTTAAGTGTAACTGGATTTGAGGTCAGAATTTCGAATGGGATGAACTCCGGCTCAGGCAGCTCAAACCTTTCGCCGGTAGTAGGGGCTATAAATACGGTTGCTGCCATAACCGCCTTTATGATTTCCATATCAGTCTTAGAGATGTCTATTGCAAATACTCCTCCGTTGACATTGAGCAGATTCCCGCTCCCCTCGTTTTTGAGCATTTCCCTGATTGCACTTATTATAGGAGCATCGTATTCCCCCGCATCACGGTATGCTATTACAACATCGGTAAAAATGCCTATTGACCTGAGGCTTTTGTTTATTCTCACATAGGGAAGTGTCCTCAAAACATCCTCTGAGCTATAAATTTCAATAAAAATTATCGGGTAATCGCCGGAAATTCCGAGACTCCACAGGGCAGGAGTTCCCCTTTTGTTTTCGGTTATTAACTCCGAAGACCCATTTGTTTCCCTGACATTATAGAAAAGCTGGGGCACAATTGAATTGCCTATGACGCTTTCCAGCCCGTCGCCGTTGAACATTCCCTGTGCGCCGTTTTTTATTCCTCTCTCTTCCCTTATTTTAATAATGCCGTTGACTGCCTCGGTTTTTGTGGTTGAGGCATAAAAAAGCAGAGTGAACCTTTTGCTCTCTTTGGGCGCAATGCGCACCGGGATGCAAAACGCTGCACAGGTGTCGGGGTTGCCTCTTGAAGAGCCAAGCTTAATGTCGGAGCTGAGAAGGGTGTCCATCCCGTAACCGCACTTGAGCACCTTTTCCCTGTTTGCTTCAAAGGTATATGCAGTTTTTTCAACAAAACCCACCGCCAGACAAAGGCTCTGCCGCCCGCTCCTTGACCTTCTGTTAAAAAGATGAACACCATTCATTTTATCAAAACTATCCTCGAGAAAAAGCTTTGAGAATGCGGGGTGAGCCTCCTCGTCCTTAGGTGTTGCAAGGCTTGGTTCAAAATAGACTACAAGGTCGCATTTGAGCGCATTATTTTCACTGAGGTTTTTTATTGTGAATTTTCTCTGCTCGCACGGCAAGTGAGAGTGCACTGCAGTTTGCATTGTTAGCAGAATGTTTTTAAGTTTAGCCTCGTGCTTGGCTTCGTTCCCCTGAAACTCCGCTTTAAACTCTGCCTTTGACCTGTAGTCAAGTGAGCGCACGGCCGGCAGGACAGTATCCTCAGATTTGACTAATGCAAATACTCCCTGCGGTCTTCTGAGCAAATCGCCCGAATGGCGCAGAATACTCACACCTCTGTAAAGCGAAATACAAGTACCCACATCCGTTATTCCGCAGGTCCACTCCCTGTTTGTGAAAAGCTTCATGTGCGGGTTTGAGGGAGTTAGATGCTCATACTCTTTAATGAAAGGTTCTGTTCTTTCCCTTGTTTTTGGGATATCCCTCAATTCTACCTCCCTGTAAACGGCGGCACCGTACTGAATTTTTTCATTCAGCAAGCAGGAGGCGGACGCCATTTTGCCATCTGATATAAACCTTTTTTGAGAAATATTCGGGTTGAGAGTGTTTAAAACCATGAGCATACTCATGCCGACATGATGAGCCATATAGCTCCTGACCACGGCAAAATCTTGTCCTGCTGTGCGTGTTGAGGTATAGTCAACCGCCTCAAAAAAGCCGCAACGCCCGACAATGCCCATACTTTCGAGTAATTCAAGGTTTTTGAGGGATTCGTCAAGGTCTGTTGTTAATGAAAGGAAGGAGGAATAGGGTGAGATAATAAGCTCCGTATTTAATCCGCGCTTGAGCCCGAGCTTTTGCACACCGTGCGCCTTATACTGATAACTTAGCTGCCTGTCAAAGGCATAGAATCCGCTTTCGGAAATGCCCCATGGCAGAATTAGCCCACTGATTTTAATACCCTTGACCCTTTTGCGCTGGCATTGGAGGCAGAACCGCAGTGCCTCATAAGTCAATGTACCCTTGGGTGAGGGCAGAAAAATATTCGGCATGAAGTACTCAAACATTGTCCCCGTCCATGAAACAGGTCCCGTATGTCTGCCTGACTTTGCCATCATGCGCCCGAGCGTACCCCAATGCTTTTTTGATATTATCCTGCTGGCTATTGCATAATAACCCACCATTCTCGCTTCACTCATGAGCAGGTCATAGTAGGAGGGCGACAGCTCCCCTGTGCTCAAATCAATTCCAATATGAAAAAGTTTTCTCCTGCTATTATACAGGGGCAATAGGTCGCATGAGTCAATGAACTCGGTGAGCCTTTTTCGGATTTCTTCAAGCGTCGGGTTTTCGCCTGAATATTCGAGCAGCCCCTGCCTTAGGGCAACCATGCAGCAAAGCAGATTCCCGCTGTCAACAGTGGAAACATATTTAGGCTCAAGAGGCTTCAGGTTAGAGGTATCGTACCAGTTGAGAAGGTTGCCCTCCCACTTTTCAAGCCTTTCAATGCTGCTTAGTGAGTTGTCAAGCCTTTCATATAGCTCTGTGCTGTCAATAAAACCGAAATCTCTGGCAGCGAGCACACACATGAGCATCATGCCGATATTCGTCGGGGATGTCCTTTGCGCAACCATAAAAACGGGAGTTTCCTGTATATTATCCGGCGGAAGGTAGTTGTTTTCGGCATTGCATAGCTCAACATAGTATTGCCACATCCCCGCAGCGTAGGAAAGGAGCTTTTCTCTTTTTGCATAGCTCAGGGAGCTTGTGGTTTTCCCCTTCTCCCTGCCCGATAAAAATGCAAACGGGATATTAAAAAGCATTATTACGCCCAAAAGCCTCTGCCATGCACCACCTAAAAAGAGCAGCGGGGTGGCAACTACAAATGTGGGAATAAGCCTCAGGAGTGTGGCCTGCCACTTCCTGCCGACATCACTCTGGGCGGCGGTGGTCCACTCAAGAAGGTTTTTCTTGCTGACAAAGCTCCTCCATAAGGCTTTGGATATTGAAGAAAGGCTTACCCATGCTGTTTGGGCAAGCATAGTTATCCAAACTCCGCAGCGCAGCAATGCGGCAAGAGCATTGGGAGTAGTGCCGGAATAATAGAGCTGAGAAAACAATGACGGTCCGCCCGAAACCAGTGAACGGATAACCGAAAAAAGGTCACTGCCCACGGCGCTGAGCAGGCAGACTATGCTCACTAGCGCTGCAATCCTCCATGGCATAAGGAGTGCCAGCAGAACACCTGCACAAGCTATAACCGGAGTAATGCTTCTGCGCAGGTTATCAAACAGCTTATATCTTGAGAGCCGATTGAGAGGCCCCTGCCCGAAAATAAAAATCGAGTTCTGCCAATCCCCTCTTATCCAGCGCCCGAGCCTGTCATAATAGGAGCTCTGCCGTTTCGGGAATCCGTCTGTAATCTGCACATTTGAGGCAAGCCCGGCACGCATATAGCCGCCTTCAAGGATATCGTGGCTTAAGATTCTTTCCTCAGGCAGGGTATCGTTAAGAACCGTATAGAAGGCGTCAACATCTAAAAGCCCCTTGCCTGAAAAAATGCCCTCTCCGAACAGGTCCTGATACCTTTCACAGCAATGGGAGCTATAGGCAGTAATTCCGCCTTCGCCCGCCATAATTGACGAAAATGTTGTTGAACGGGTTGAGCTGATTTCAATATTGACATTTGGAACAAGGACTCCGTAACCCAGCGTTACCCTGCCTAGCTTTTCATCAACAACCGGTCTGTTGAGCGGATGTAATGCAATTTCCACAAGCTCAGCGGCAGTATCCATCGGGATAAAGGTATCACTGTCGAGAGCAAGGATATATTTAACCTTATTAAGGCTCTGCGTATCCCCTGTGATATTCAGAAACTCCGCATTCCTGCCTTTTATCAGACGTATGAGCTGAGTGATTGCTCCTCTTTTTCTCTCCCAGCCTGAATAGGAGCCCTGCGTATTGGAAAAAACTCTAGGACGCACTGCCAGAATGAAGCTGTTTGAGTAAAGCTTGTTCATTTTCCGCACTACCCTTGCGGCTGCGGCTATATCTGCCCTGTCCTCAGGCTTGACCGGCACATCGGCACTTTTTAAATCTGCAAGAATACAGATTTTTAAATTTTCCTGACCGTTTGACTGCCAAAGCTCAATGAGCTTCTTGTGCAGGTTTTCGGCATTCTGAGCATTCGGCAGGAGCATTGAAACGGTAATCATTGTTAAAGCATCTTGAGGAATCTGGAGCTTTAAATCAAGTGACGGCAATTCGTTTGGCCTGATGTTTCGCATAAATGCTGCTTCAATTGGATATCTCAACACCTCCCAAAGCGGAATAAGCAAAAGGAAGGGTACATAAAAGCTCCTGAATAAAAAGCCAAGCGCAATGCTGACTACTATCGGAGACGCTATCTCTGTAACAATTGATGCCGCTCCCCTTCTTTTGTTTTTGGTGTTTTCAAGAATATAGCAGCCGATGTGCCTTTCCCGCTCATTTGCACCCCTCCGGGACATTTTCAAGGCCTCAAGCGCAACCTCTTCATCGTTCTTTTTTGTCTTTTGAGCCTTTCGGGATATTGCCTGCCTGTAAAGGCATTTGCCTTGCTCGTCCATCTTTTCATAGTAGCCTGCGGGGTCACGGAGCAAAATTCTTTCGACTGGGCTTACCTCTTAAAGTATCCTATGTAGATCAAAATCCTTCAATTTTCTAATTGATTTTATTGCTCCCTCTAGCATCATTGCACCCTGCTCACCCTTAATGCAGCAGCCTTCAAATGCCCTGTGAATAAGAGAGCATCTGAGCATAAGCTCAAAAAGCTCGCTTTCTCCGCCGCTTATCTCTTTATTATTAAGGTATTCGATAATACTATCTTCAGTTATGCGGATGTTCCCGTTCCAGAGCTCAACGCAAATTTCAAACAGCCTCGGAATTTCACCATCATCAGAGGGCAGCTCCTTTGTTGAAGAAAGGTGTCTTAAAACGCCCATGCCTTCCCGCTCAAGGATATAGTAGTTATCACAAATCCACTCATCGAAGGATGAATCAACCTTACCTTTAAGTGTAAAGG
>JAAZFZ010000069.1 GCA_012511485.1 Clostridiales bacterium
AGGTCGATTTTTTTGAGCTTTTTTATTGCTGATAAATGACTGCGAAGAAACTCGCATCCCTGTGTTCCGACTACATCGCCTATTGCAAAAATATTCATATTTATTTCCAATCTATCTTAATCTTTGCTCTTATATCTTTATTATATCACAATATACCGGAAAAATATACAATTACCAGCAACAGCCCCCCTCCGAATGCTCGGTGGGGGGCAATGGCAATGCTTATTTTCTGAGCTTAAAGTTTTTTATCTCAAACGGATTGATTCTAAACAAAAGCTTGTTGCCTGCATGCTCAATCGGGACATCGTTGCGCTCAAGCAGGTCACATTCGGCGGCCGATTTGATTTCGGAGAAGAAATCAAGTGTTACATCAGCGGCTCTGCCTGTTTTTTCAACCATGCGCACAATATAGGCATCCTCATCCTCACACTTTTTGACGGCCTCAAGAGTAACATTGGCGGCGTTGAGGCTGATAAACGAATTTGTTTTTGTCCCTTCGGTGCTTGCAGTTAGCTCAACTGTCTTTAAGGGGTTGTTCAGCTCAAGACCTCTTGTGAGTGTTTTTGCATCCTGCCATTTATTCTTATGGGGATAGATTGAATAGGTAAAATAATGGTCGCCGAGGGCGGATTCCGGGTCCGGGTTAAGGGGACCTTTTAACAGCGTAACCATCATCCTCTGCTTATCAACTTCAAAGCCGTATTTGCAATCGTTAAGAATACTCACACCGTAGTCACTGTCCGACATATCTATGAAGTTGTGTGCGCTGACCTCAAACTTTGCCTTGTCGTAGGGATTATACCTGTAATTCGAGCTTTCAATTGTGGCGTAGGCAATATCTCTTGTGAATTTTTTGGCATTGATTTTAACATCAAAGCCCACCTTGAGGAGCTTCTGCCTCTCAACCCAGTTGATGTATGTATCAAAATCTATGCGGTCAAGGTCGTTATATATAATGATGTTCTGCCTGATTTTTGATTTCAATATTATTTTAGAAATCGTTATGCTTGTGAATACATCCCCCTGCACGATTCTCTCAATAACACCTGCCGAGGTCTCAAACTCCCTGTCAACATAGGTTGCGACAATATCCCAAGCCTCATAATTGCCGGGGATATCCTCATAAAGTCTGAATACATTGCCCTTGCCGTTAAGGATTTCACGACTGCTGGTTTTATCAAAGATTGAAACGAGCTCGGCCTGATTGTTGAGGACAAGCCTGAACCTTGAATTCTCAATCGAACTACCGACTCTTTCCCTCTCTTTCGGCTCGCAAGCGGGTTTTGTATAGTAAACCTTATAGCCGACGGCCGGCACATCCTTTGCAATGAATACGAGCACCCTTTCGCCGTTGAGCTTTGTGTAGCTTTGAGTGGCAACCCTTTCACCGTTTTCGTCAAAAACATCTACATTTAGGTGCGGAAGCTCAACCTTTGAGGTTGCGCTCACTGCAAGAGAATTGAAAACAGCAAATGGCTTGCCGTTGGCGGCATTCGCACAGATTTGCTCTGCAATAATGCTCAGAGCCTTCTTATGCAGGGGCTCGGCAATGGCAAGAATCTTGTGATATTGCATTAACAAGTCACCGAAAACCTCCGTGATATGTGAGCCCGGCAACGAATCATGGAACTGGTTAGTGAGTATTCTTTTCCATGCTTTATTAAGCTCCTCAAGAGGATAATCATAGCCGTAAAGGGAGGCGACAGAGCTGAAAATCTCAGTCTCTCTCATAAGGTTTTCACAATAGCGGTTGAGTTTTTTGAGCATTGCCTTTGTTGTGTAAACTCCCCTGTGAGCCTCGAGATATAATTCATCCTTCCATGTGACTATGTTGTCGTCAGTTGCCTTCACCTTCATGCGGGCAAGGGAATCCTCAATTTTGCTGGGTGCTGTTTCGGGCAGTCCAGGGAATTTGCGGTACCTTTTGACATATTCGAGCATTTCTGTGTCAACTCCGCCACCGCCGTCACCCCAGCCATAGCAGTACATTGACTCACCTATAGCAATTTTATCGGTATATTTATCCCAGTTCATCCTCAATGAATCGGCCTCCATCGAGCCGATAAAATGTGTGGGCGGAACGATTGAGAATACCCTTGAGCCGTCCGGTCCCTCCCACCAGAAGGAATTATACTGCCAGGGGTTCGTGTCGTTCCAGATGCCCATTTTATGAGTGACAAAATACTCTATGCCGCACTTCTTCATAATTTGCGGCATTGCATAGCTGTTGCCAAAAACATCGGGAAGCCAGCAGGTTTTCGGAGTTACGCCGAAGGTCTTTTCGGCATAGCGTATACCGTGCAGGAACTGCCTGACAAATGACTCGCCCGAAATCAAATTGCAGTCCGGCTCTACCCACATGCCGCCGATATACTCCCAACGACCCTGAGTAATGCGCTCTTTGACCTGCTCGAAAAGCTCGGGATAGTTCTTCTCCATTTCAATATACGTGATTGCCTGGCTCTGAGAAAAGATGAAATCGGGGTACTGCTCCATGAGGCGCAGCATTGTTGCATGAGTTCTGCCCAGCTTTCTGACAAACTCCTTATATGCCCACATAAATACTAAATCGAGGTGAGAGTTGCCCACAAGCGCAAGCCTGCCGATTGATGCATAGTTCGGGTTATTATAAACCTTTTCATATAGGATATCCTTGCATTTCCTTAACCCTGCCTTGAATTTTTCGATATCATCGAGGTTAAAGTCGACATACCCTAGGGCATCCTTCAAGCTGCTCCTGATAATCTCCGAGAATGCCTTGTCAAAAACAGGCATAAACAAGGCGTTATAAACTGCCTTGATATCCCAGTATATATCTTCAATTTCCTTGTCTATTGTTGAAATGAAGGTACATTCTATGGTTTTGACTTTAGATTCATTCGAGTGCCATACAAAATAAGACTCGACATCAATATCAAAATGCTCACCGCCCTGCGCACATTCGGTGAGAAGAACGGAGTTGCGGAACGGATCCATGCCCTGATACGGCACACCGTTGAGTGAAACAAGTGAGTCGCCGCCGAAATAAATATTGAGAGTAACCCTTTTGCCCTTGAAGCGCTCGGGAATATCAACAGAATTCTTGAAGAAGGCACTCAAGCCTTCGCCACCCCAATGCCCGCCGACATCGACCTCCTTCCAGCCTTCATAGAGGTATTCATATTCGCCCACATCCTTAAAGATGCATTCACGCATCCTCCAGGGCTTGAGCATTTCAACATCGGTATAAATCTTTTTTCGCAGTTGCTTTAGCTTGATTGCAACAAGCTCATCAAATGAAAAAATCCCTCTTTGTTTGGTTTTAACCGTCCAGCGCCAGGTGTTGACATGCTCCTCCATAGCCTCAATAGAGGAAACGGCGTCTTTGCTCTTTTTTTCGTCCATAATATATCCCTTTCTTAAAAAGACAAAATATTTATTTCATGGATTATTATACCATCAGCTCGGTCTTATTTCAATACAAAAGCGTTTGCAAAGCAAAGGCACTTCACAAAAAAGTGAAGTGCCCGAGGTCTTTTAAGTTAGAAATCCTGCATATTCTTTCTGAACGGGTTTATTTTTTTGACTCTGCTGTTGACAATGCTGCCGCAGCTCAAGCAGATAATGTGTTCAATGCTGCTGGTTTTAAACAGGCTTTTTGCTCTGGTAATTGCCGCA
Organism: Clostridiales bacterium; assembly: GCA_012511485.1. GTDB lineage: Bacteria > Bacillota > Clostridia > Oscillospirales > Acutalibacteraceae > JAAZFZ01. Next base: position 3,658 of record JAAZFZ010000069.1, read on the forward strand.
TAGCCGTTTTGATATCCGTGTGCAAATTGAGTCCCGCCGCAGAAGGGGCATTTTGAAATATTAATCTCTCTTCTTTCATCAATCATCCCTTACACCCCCTAGTAAACATATTATATTTCCTCTACTGTTCTATTATCCAACTCATCTTGGGAGAGTTTGACTTCTATGCTTTTTTTATCGGTTTTTTTCTTCTTTTCAAAAACCGCATAAACAATGAAGAAAACTCCGCATTCAAGCATAGGCAGTGCGAAGCGCGGGTCCTGTGCCGGCACAACAAGCATCATAAGAGCCGTGTTTATTGCAATGGGCAAAATAGCTATTATTTCTTTAAGCCTGCGGTTATATATCATTAATGCAGTGCTGCATAATAAGACAATATCTTTTTTACTATTTTACATTCTTTTTCAGAAAATGTCAATATTTTTCCTCTAAAGGATTTGATATCGAAATTAGTAAAATAATTATTGACAAACGATAAAATTGGTGATAACATAATGAAGGAGGCGATATTATGTGGAATTCTAGAAAATCAATTATACTTTCGCTAGTTGCTACTATAATTCTTGCAGCTATTTTCTCAGTTTTGATCTTTACGGCACCGGCTTTTTTTAAATGGTGTTATTCTTTTCTTGATAACAACATTAAGTATTACAGCGTACTAGTCAAAACATTTTACGCCTGCTGTATCCCTGCTGCCTGCACACTCACGGCAATAATAAAGCTCCTGATAAACCTTAAAAGAGATGAGGTTTTTATTTGGCAGAATGTATGGCTTCTGAGAGCTTTGTCATGGTGCTGTTTTTCAGTTGTGCCGATTACTTTTGCTGCGGGATTCTATTTTTTTTCACTTTATTTCATCAGTGTTGCGGCAGCTTTTGTTGCGCTTATACTGAGAGTGCTCAAAAATATTATGGCTGCGGCAACGCAGATTAAGCAGGAGAATGAACTCACTATTTAGGAAAGGCGGCGGAAGAATACATGGCAATAATTATTAATCTCGATGTTATGTTGGCTAAACGCAAAATGTCTTCCGGTGAGCTGGCTAAAAAAATCAGCATAACCCAGGCTAACCTTTCCATACTTAAAACAGGCAAAGCAAGGGCAATTAGATTTTCAACACTTGAGAGCATTTGCAAAGAATTAAACTGTCAACCGGGAGATATTCTCGAATATAAGGAGGACTCTTTAGATGGATAATGAGAAGCTCAATTCTGCTAACAGCAATATTTCGGAAGAAGACCGCAACAAGGCCAGTGCCGAGCCTGACGCCAATGCGCCTGAAAACGGGCAGCAAGCCGCCAATCAGCCGCCTGCATTCAGTGC
>JAAZFZ010000005.1 GCA_012511485.1 Clostridiales bacterium
TCTCTCAAGGGCTCAAAAACACTTTGCAGATACTCAATCTGCGTGTGCGGGACACCGTGCAGCGCCATATATGCAATGCCTTTCTGGTCAGGGTTGTTTATTCGCCTGCCCTCAAGGGCTGATCCCTGAGTTCTTACACGGCACTCCAGCCCTATTGTTGCGTCTATACCTGCAATTTCGGCGGCATGAATGAATTCACCTGCTCCCGCTATTGTATCATGGTCAACTATTCCCGCTGTTTGAAGGCCGGCTAAACGGGCAAAATACACTGCCGAGGTGGGGGAGTACGGCGAAAAAGAATAAAAGGTATGTATATGATTATTTGCAAACTGCGGCAAAACCTCAGGTGCTTTCTTTTCGCTCCTAATTATTTGTTTAAGCACCTCAAGTCTGACCTGTGCTTTGGGAGCATTGAGCTTCTTGAGGATATCATTCATTTTTATTTCCTTTCAAGGAGTAATTTGCCCGAGTATTAAGGTATCTGTTTTTGCTTATGTCAGCATTACCTGACCGCCCGCAACGGGCAGTGCCTGGCCTGTTTCATAGTGCTGCTCTATGCAGTAAAAAACAGCCTTCGCAACATCCTGAGGGCAGCAGCCTCTGTGTATGGGCGATTTTGCATGATAGAACTCCCTGACATCCTCAACGGTTTTGGCTTGCGGAACCTTTCCCTCTTTAAGGTATTGAACAAACAGTCCGTTTTCCGGGTCGGACCAGAGAGGACCTTCATAGTAGTTGCCGGGGCAGATTGCGTTGACCTTGATGTTATATGGGGCAAGCTCAAGGGCAAAGCTTTGTGTCAGGCCAATACCGCCAAATTTGCTGCCCGAATATGCGAAATTCTTTTTTGAGCCAACCAAACCTGATTTTGAATTGATTTGTATTATGTCACTGTACCTTGAATTATCGGCTTGAAATTCTGCCTTCATTATTTCGCATGCATACTTTACACAGAGGAAATAGCCGGTATAGTTTACCTTTGTGACAAGCTCAAAGGTTTTGAGGTCCATTTCATCTAAGCTGCCTGCCCTGAGAATGCCGGCGTTTGATACAAAGACATCGAGCCCGCCGAAATGCTCAACCGTTGAGCAGACAAGAGCCTTGACAGACTCCTCCTGAGTTACATCAACCGGCACAAAAACCGCCCTTTCGGAGAGCTCCTTTACTAACTTTTCGGCAGCCACTCTTTGTGAGGGCAGGTCTGCAATTACTATACATGCGCCCTCCTTGTGCATCTCCTTTGCGATGCCAAGCCCAAAGCCCTGCGCAGCGCCGGTAACAACCGATATTTTGCCGTTGAGCCTGCCTTGCGCCCTTATCCTTATGTTAACATTTTTTTTTGCCGCTTCAATAGCCTGTTCAAAATTCATAAATATCACTCTGCCTTGTTAGATTGTTTTTGTCTGTATGATTCAACTTCCCAGTTGACTATGAAATTAATCAGCTCGTCGGTCATATGCAAAACTCCACCGAAGCTCTGCGCATATACTGCAATTTTAATTGCGTCCTTAAAGAGAATATGAGCGGTTTTTGCCGCACTTTCGTTTTCACCAAATGCAAAGTAGCCCATACCTCTGACAATAACGATTTTAGGAGGAAATCCATGCTCACTTTTATATTGCTCAAAGCCCCACTCTGCCTGTGCAATCGAATCAATAAACAGCGGGTATGCTCTGCAATAAACTATATGGTCGGGTGTAAACGGCCTGAGCAGAGGTTCGGCCGACTGCTTGCTTGCCGAAAACCTCAGCGACTCCTCAAAGTTTTCATACACTGCAGAGGCTCCGTTTCCGTAAAGAGCGCAAAGGGTTCGGCAATACTCCCCGCAGTTTTCCGGCGCCTGCTTTTTGTGGGGAGCCGGGTAGCGGGTCAACCTGCCCCTTATCTTTCTTAACACTCCTTCAAGCACCTGCGAAAGCCCTTCAACATCGTTAGCCGCCACAAAAATGCCGTGGTTTTGCAGAAGAATTATTGAGGCGTTGACGGAGAATCTTTTTTTATAGTCTTCCATAAGCTCTTTACATAGCTTTGCGAGCACATAACCGGGCCTGCAAAGACCAACCCAGATAATTTCCTCACCGAATAGCTCTTTTGCGATTTTTTCTCCGTCTGCCCCGCAGGTCAGGCCATTTACAACAGCGGGGTGGACATGCAGCACGAAGGTTTGCGGAAAAATGCCGTGAAGGGTGGTTTCAACGCTCGGTCTCTTATCAATATCCGAGGGCAGTCTTGCAGCCATAAGGTCCTCAAGTGCCATAGCCTCCCTGAGCTTATCGTCCTCAGGGTATTTTTTTTCAAAAACGGAGAGGAGCTTCTCGATGTCAATTTTAACAAAATCCCCCGCCTTTACTGTGGCGAGTGAAGTGCCTGAGCCCTTTATGTAGAGAACATTGCCCTCCTTTGCAGAGGAGTTGCCTCCGCCTGCAAGCACCAGCTCTTCATCTGAGCCGTATTTATTGGATAATGCCGTGAGCTGTTTTAGTATCATACTGTGCCTCCGTCAATATTTTCAAATGATATTTTACCATATTTTGTGTGACAGTTAAAGTAAAAACCCAATAATTATTGACTGTTTCAAACGAAAAATATATAATTACCCATACATGATACTTTTTTCGTATTCTGTTGCAGAGCCACAAAATGAATTAGTAGGTGAATCTTTTTGAACAATAAGGATTTGGATTATGAGCGTATTATTGATGCATTTGTTCTTGAGGGTGAATACATAGGTCACGATTTATGTGAAAACGGGCATATCAACCGTACATATAGTGTGAAAATGAAGGATAAGTACGGCAAAATAACCGAATATTTGATTCAGCAAATCAACACCGTTGTATTCAAAAATCCCGATGAGCTTATGGAGAACATTGTGGGCGTAACATCCTACATTCGGGATTATGTTATCAAAAACGGCGGCGACCCCGAAAGAGAGACGCTCAGTGTGTTTTCCACGGCAGAAGGCAAGCCCTACTACCTTGACGATAATAAAAAATACTGGCGCTGCTATAATTATATTGCCAACTCATATACCTGTCAGACTATTGACGACCCCGAAGTTTTCTACAATGCCGCGAAGGCGTTCGGGCATTTTCAAAGAATTCTCGCTGACTATCCGATAGAAACACTGCATGAAACCATCCCGAACTTCCACAATACTGTTTCACGCTTCAATGATTTTGAGCAGGCTGTAAAAGACGATAAAAAGGGCAGGGCAGGGGGCGTCAAGGCTGAGATTGAGTTTGCCTATGAGCGCAAAAAGGATGCGGATAAGCTCCTGAATCTTCTCAAAAAGGGGAGACTTCCAATCAGAGTGACGCATAATGACACAAAGCTCAACAATGTTTTGTTTGATAACGATACTCATCAGGGCATCTGTGTTGTTGACCTTGATACAGTTATGCCGGGGCTATCCCTCTATGATTTCGGGGACAGTATTCGCTTTGGTGCAAATACCGCTCTTGAGGACGAACGGGATGTGAGCCTTGTTTCGCTTGACCTTGAGCTGTATGAGCAATATGCAAGGGGATATCTGCACGAAGCGGGCAGCAGCCTCAATGACTGCGAGATAGAAAATCTCTCCTTCTCCTCAAAGCTCATGACTCTCGAGTGTGGCATAAGGTTTTTGACCGACTACCTCAATGGTGACGAATACTTCAATATAAATTATCCGGAGCATAACCTTGTTCGCACCCGAACACAGCTTGCCCTTGTGGCGGATATTGAGCGCAAGCTTGATAAAATGGAAGAGATTGTGCAGAAAATCAACAGGAGGCTCTGATTTGAAACTTGGAAAAATAAGCGGAAAGGCTCTCTCCTGCCTAATGGCGGCAGTTATTCTTTTGTTGTGCTCCTCATGCAAAAAAGAGCCTGTCTCGGCAGATGCGCAGCAGATAGTTAATCTACTCTCGGGCAGTGGGCAGGAATACAATGGAGGCATTATCATTACTGCTCAGACAGGATGCCTCGGCTATAATGAAAACTCCCTTTTGGGTGCAAAAGCAGGCTTAAAAACTCAAGCGAGTGCAATAGAAGTGGATATTTCATTTCTTGAGGATGGTGCACCTGTGCTGGCCAAAAGCTTTTATGAGGCGGACGAAAACTCGGTTCCGCTCAAGGTTTTATTTGAGGAAATGAAGCGCTTTCCCGATGCGAAAATATACTTGTATCTCAGAGAAATAAGTAATATTCAGGGTATTGATGAATTAGTTATTGAATATAACATGATTAACCGTGTCTTTTTAATAGGCGTCACCGAAAGCACAATCGAATTTCTACTTTCCTGCGGGTCAAACCTGCCGTATTATTTGAATTTTGAAACGGATGAAAAAACAGCAGGCGATGAAACCGCTGTTGCCAAGGAGCTTGAAGGGGTGGCGGAATATTGCCCTATGGGCATTGTTGTTCCCGCCGCAAAGCTAACCAAAGAGCTTGTTGAATCGGCACTCAACAACTATGGGTTTGAGGTTTTGGCTATAGATGCCCAAAGCAGTCAGGAAATTGCAAACGCTTTCAAATGCGGTGCGACCAACATAATTACTAAAAGCCCCGATGTTGCCATTGAATCGCTGAGATTATTAGTAAAGAGCACTGCGGAAGAAGTGACTGCCTGAAAAACTTATAGTATTTGCGGCATCAAAAAAAGAGCATAAGATACTTTTGAAGTTTAATTAAAGAAAACAGCACTGGCAAGCTAACTTAGCCTGTCAGTGCTGTTAAAGTATTGTGTAAAGTAATTTAGCTTTACAGCATATAGTCAACAAAACCTAAAAATTATTCATTGACACTGCAACATTTTTTCAAGAAAACAGCAATATTCTTTTCTTCCTCTTTTCTGTTTGGGTTGAGCCTGCCCAACCTGTCGCAAAGCCCGAAAAGAGCAACCTCATCAACATCGGTTTGCCTCTTCATCTGAGGGATATCTGCAAAAGGCAGGTCATTTACAACAAAAAGAATCTGCATATGCCACCTGATGAGTGAAACGACCGCTTGAATAAAAGCTGTGTCTTCCGAAAACTCATTGAGGAATTTTTGTGCCAGAGCCGCCCCGACCTTTTCATGACCGTAGGAGGTTATTTTGCCCTTTCTTATTCTGGTTGTGTCGGGCTTACCGATATCATGCAGCAGGGCAGTCCACATGAAAACCACTGCATTTTTGCTTTTTTCCCTGACCCTTGCCGCCTCATCAACAACCAGCATTGTATGGTTCCACACGCTACCCTCGGGGTGGTGCCTTGGCGACTGTTCTGTCTGCTTTAGCCTTGAAAGCATATCAAACGGAAAAACGCTTGCGTTTTCCCCCTCCAGAATTGAGCTGATGAGCTCAGACGGTTTTTTATCGTTGAGCAGGCTTGTTTTAACAGTGAAAAAAATTTCATTCGGCACTTTCATCTTTATTCCTGATTTTGTCATTATTAAGACCGAAAACCGCTCTTGCGCTTTCGCCATTCGGGTCATGGTTAATATGCTTTGAGCGGAATTTTCCGTCAACCCTTTTTCCGTTTGACTTGCCCTTTTTCTCGTTTCTGTTCATTATATCACCCCAGTTTTTTAATATTTTTTCTCATTGACAGGCGATTATTCTCTAAGGCTCCTAAATCAGCTTTTATAATCGCGCAATTTACATATGGTGTTTTTGCATTATATTAATATAGTATTCTTTTCTTTTAGTGCAGCTTTTATTTTTATCATGCAAATCCATTAAAAAGGGGAGCTACCGCTATGACATCTTTGACAAGAAGCAGGATAACTTGCATATAGGTTATCTTAAAGCCTTGAAATTTGCCATTAACAAAAAGAATTAAGGCAGGCTAAACGCCTGCCTTAAACATTTCAATATTATAGAACTTATGCCTCGTTAAGGAGTTTGGCAAGTGTTGACTTTTTGCGGGCGGCATTGTTCTTATGAATCAGACCCTTGGCACATGCCTTGTCAACAGTTATCATTGCTGCTTTGACGGCAGCTTCCTTATCTGCTGAATTTGTTGCAGCAGCATTGGCCTTTTTAATCGCTGTCTTGAGAGCGGAATTCTGCGATTTATTGCGTGTTGCCTTTGATTTGCTGACAAGCACACGCTTTTTTGCGGATTTAATGTTTGGCATAAAGACACCTCCTTCATCGTTACACAAGTGATAATGATATCACAAAGAATTTGAATTTGCAAGAAAATTTTTAATCTATTGCCGGAATTATGAGAGGTAAAATAATAATACTATATATGACCGAAAAATTGCAAGAGAAAATTGAAAAAAGGAGATTAATATGAATCTACGCACAGACTTGGCACTGGAACGCCGTGAAATAATTGAGGAAACGGAACCCGAAGGAATTAAAAGCGAAACAACAGAAGTTGACGGTGCAAAAATCACCAGAATTGAGGTTGTTAACGAGAAAGGAGAAAAGGCTCTTGGCAAGCCCATAGGAAAATATATAACCGTTGAAGTGCCGCCGTTTACAAGGTCAGCTCAGTTAAGCGACAGCAGGCTTGACTCAGTCGCAAATGAGCTTGCCTCTCTTCTGCCCGAAAGCGGCACAATTCTCGTTGTGGGTCTTGGCAACACCGATATTACTCCCGACGCTCTCGGCCCCAAAAGCATCGAGCTTGTGCTTGCAACTCGCCATATAAGCAGTGAGCTTGCAAAGTCCGCCGGGCTTGGTGACCTTCGCCCCGTAGCTTGCTTTATTCCCGGTGTTCTGGGCAGAACCGGAGTAGAAACAGGTGAAACAATTTTGGGCGTTGTCAAAACTGTCAACCCTTCTGCAGTGATTACTATTGACGCACTTGCCGCCCGCCGCCTTTCTCGTCTGGGCTGCACGGTTCAGATGGCCGATACGGGCGTAACACCCGGCTCAGGCGTTGGCAACGCAAGGGCGGAGATATGTGAGAAAAACCTCGGAGTGCCCGTCATTGCCGTGGGCGTGCCGACTGTGGTCGATGCCGCAACCCTTGCCTATGACCTTGTGAGCAAAAACAACAAGCGGGTTAATGAAGAGGATATGAGGGAAAGACTGGAGCCAGAGGGCTCACAGATGATGATAACACCCAGGGAGATAGACCTTGTAATAGAGCGTGCCGCTAGGCTTATAGCAATGTCAATAAACCGTGCGCTTCAGCCCCACATTTCGGTTGAAGATATGCTTTCGCTTGTGTCCTGAACAGAATATAAAGCAGGGCTTGAGCATATTAATTGAATGATTATGCTTCAATAATCAATTCAAGCCACACGGAGGGCAAGCCCTTGAAATCACACAGAAAAAGCAGGCCAGCTGCATTTACGGCACTTGTTTTGCCCATACTGATATTAATGGGAGCGATTTTTGTTGCTCCCAATAATGCGATAAAGCGGCTGGCATTGGTCAGCTGTGCAATTGCAATGCCCGAAGGCAGATTGAGTGCCGTGAGTGATTGGTTCCATAGCGACGGGAAGACCGAAACCTTTACTCAGAAGGCAGGAGTTAAAAACGCAGCGTCGGAAATATCCCAGAGCGAAAACTCCGCTTCGGCTAAAAAAACGGTGGATTTGACACAAGTGCCGGAGGATATTGCCGCTCTTATGGCAAAAACTGCGGAAAATGCAAAAAAAGATTTAAAGGATGGCTCAATTAAACAGTTCTTCTACGGCAGAGAGAATGCCACTACAGCCTTTAAAAATGTATATGTAAGAAATACAACAGCAACAAAATCTCTTAATATTGAAAAGGTGTTAAATGAGAAGCTTGATTTGAAAATAGAAAAGGCAAAACCCGCTGTTCTGATTTTTCATACTCACACAACCGAGGGATATGAAATTCTCGACAGAGGCTGGTATGCACAGAACTATATCACAAGAAGCAGGGAAGAACGGCGCAATGTTGTTCGGGTAGGCACGGAAATTGAAAAGCAGCTAACCGCTGCGGGTTACACGGTTATTCACGACAAGACTATACACGACACAAAATATTCCGGCGCCTATGACCGCTCTCGTGCAACTGTTCGCAAATACCTTGACAAGTACCCGAACATCCAAATTGTGCTCGATATTCACAGGGATGCAATTCATCAGGATAACGGCATAAAGGTAAAGCCGACGGCTGTTATTTACGGCAAAAAAGCTGCTCAGATAATGATAATCACGGGAGCGCAGGAGAAAAGCATAAAGAACTACCCGAACTGGGAGTCGAATCTGAGATTTGCGCTCAAACTCCAAAAAAAGGCGGAGGATATGTATCCCGGGCTTATGAGGCCGGTCTTTTTCTGTACAAGAAAATATAATATGGATATGACAAAGTGCTCACTCCTGCTTGAAATGGGCAGCGATGTCAATACTTTGGACGAAGCCGCTTATTCAGGCAGGCTCATAGGCTCCTCTCTGGCGGCACTCATGAAGGATTATACCGAAAAATAAGAGAATGAGGGAAAATAATGAAGATGAAAAGCGAGCTTTCAAAACTGATTCGTGCCTACATTATAACAATAATCGTATGCATATGCGTTTCAGGCGTGATATGCGGAGCAATAATTGCAGGCAACAACACAAAGGCCTTGAGTGAGGGTGAACGTGCGGCAACTGCAGGTATACAGACAGATGAAAAAGTGACTCTCACCGTAGCAGAAAAGGAAATCAGCCTGGATTTTCTGCCTATTGAAAAACTAGACTATATTGCATTGGCTACACCGGCACCGCTAAGTAGCGTAATTTTCCTTTTGCACAGTGCATATTTGCTGGCAGTTGAGCTTTTTTAATTAAATATATAAATTTTTATGTAAAGTTATAATACTTTACAATGTTAATCTATTGCCATATTAAGCAGCATTTTCTAAGGCATAATATCAATTAATAGTGTATCGAGTTAACATTAGCTACAATATATCGGATAGATTGAACATTTTCCTATAGCAGCACTTCTGAATTATGTAAGGCAATTACCTTTACAGGCATAAGGAGTATTAATTGCTTCAATTCATTCCGGTCAAATGAATAATTATATGATTTTAACAGTTATTAACAATATTTTTGTTACTGTTGCACTATTTGTTTTAATGCATTTTATAGGCATTTGACCTGCAAAAATTTATGAAAATTATATTCATTGACTTTGGAAAATGTATATAAAACAGGCAAAAACAAAAAAATACTTAAATGATTTTGTAAAGCAAAACACTTAACCTATGTGGAAAACTCTGTGGAAAATGTGCAAAACTCTTTAAAATCAGTGTTTTTGGCACCCAAAAAGTAAAGAAAAACTCTTTACACGGCAAATTACGCTGAATTTGCATTAAAATGAGCAGTGTATATACAGTGAATTATGTATTATGGATATGTGCAGGATTACTTGCAAAAACTGTAAAAAAATATTGCGTTTCATCATATAGAAAGGCTGACAAAGAGAAAAAAACAGCGGCTCGAAAAATTCGAGCCGTTTATTGAGATTATATTACTGAGGTGTGTCGTCGCCGCCCGTTTCGAGAACAGCATTTTCACGAAACAGAAGAGAAATACACCAGACA
>JAAZFZ010000070.1 GCA_012511485.1 Clostridiales bacterium
GTCTGTACTCGTGAGCCTTTGCATAAACGAACTTTTCTTCTTTTCTTTCTTTGGTTTATACAGTGGGGGGTTTTTGAGCTTCATTCTCATTCCCTTTGCCCCACCCGATGCCAGGTATTTATTTACCTGAATAACTGTGTTGCACATATCCTTTTCCATATAATCAACGCAGTTAGCCAGCAGCTGCTGGTCGTTGTTGAGTTCACCGAAAATTGTAACGGCAATGAGGCTTTGAATATCGTTTGTGCCATTTTCATATATATCGTTGAATAGATTGAAAAGCTTTTTCATCTTTTTGGAGTTGTTCTCTTTTATTGTTGCAATTATTTTGCTGTTGGCATGCTCTATGAAGAACTCCTCAGCGAGAAATTCGCCGCAATATTTCTCGATATTATCCTTATATATGGGGCGAAGCTCGGGGTAAATCTCCGTCAGTCGGCTTGCCAGTGTGTTGGGGTCATAGGATGCCGTTCCGCTTTTTACCGCCGCCTTTGAGACAGGCAGAGGCACTTTTGAATTGGCGGCAAAGGTTTTGGTCTTGGCGTACTTTGAGCGCAGTGTTTCCGAAAACTCTGCCGCAACGGTGTCAACATAACCTTCCTTGACATTTTCCACCTCAAGCAGACATTGGGCTATCTGGTCATAGTCCCCGTCAAGCGCATCCTTATATGACTTGCCGCAGCTAAGGAGTGAAATCCTGTCCTTAACAAATTCGATACGAACCGCAGAGTTTCCTGCGTCAAAAGTTACATATGTGTGCGCATTATCCGTGACAACGGGAGGCTCACCCTTTTCAACACCTTCCGGGATAACCGGGACAAGATTAACATCCTTGAGAGTGTCCTTCATACCGTCAAGAATACGGGACATTACTTCTTTGATTTCGGGCATTAAGCTTACTCCTTATTAGGTAATTAATATTAATACAATAATGACTAATTATATCACATTTTCTGCTGTTTGTCATGTGATTTGGTTAAATAAATTCTAAAAGTTTTCTGATACGGCAAAAACATTGACTACTTTGGCTTATTATGCTATTATACTGACTTATCGGAAAGAGAGGCGCTTGTTAATGAAAAGAGTTTTGGTGATTTTCGGCGGCGTATCAAGCGAGCATGAGGTTTCACTTATCTCTGCCAAAAGCGTTTTTGAAAATATCCCTGCCGACAAATATGAGATAATCGGGCTGGGCATAACCAAAGACGGCAGATGGTTTAAATACAGCGGGGATTGGGCTAACCTGCCCGATGACAAATGGTTGAGTGATTGGTCAAACCTTACCCCGGCAACTATTTCGGCAGACAGATGCTTTGGCGGCCTGCTCCTTCTCAACCGAGACTCAACCGAAAAAGTCAACATTGATGTTGTTTTCCCCGTCCTTCACGGCAAAAACGGTGAGGACGGAACAATTCAAGGTCTTTTGCAGCTTGCGGGCATTCCCTTCGTCGGCAGCGATATGCTCTCCTCGGCGGTGTGCATGGATAAGGCTGTTACAAACACCCTTGCCGATGCAGCAGGTATTGCTCAGGCAAAATGGATGAGCGTAAAAAAGCATGAATATAATACGGACCCCGGCGTATTCTTAAAAAAAGCCGTTGAATATTTGAAATATCCGATTTTTGTCAAGCCCGCAAATGCCGGCTCTTCAGTGGGAATAAGCAAGGCAGTCGATGAGCAGGGGCTAAGAAAAGCTGCGGCAGCAGCTTTCGAGCATGACGAAAAAATAGTCCTTGAGGAAGGCATTGATGGCTGTGAGGGCGAATGTGCGGTGCTCGGCAACAACGAGCCTGTGGCCTCCGTTGTGGGCGAAATTGTGCCCTGTAACGAATTCTACGATTATCACGCAAAATATATAGCGGGTACAACGCAGTTACACATCCCCGCAAGGCTTGATGACTCGAAAATCGAAGAGGTCAGGGCAACCGCTTGCCGGGCATATAAACACCTTGGCTGCTCAGGGCTTGCCAGAATTGACTTTTTTGTGAGGAAAAGCGACAATGCTGTGCTCCTCAATGAGTCAAATACCCTTCCCGGCTTTACCTCAATAAGCATGTATTCAAAGCTCTTTGAAGCAGCAGGCATTCCCTACCCTGAGCTGCTTGACAGGCTGATTTCTCTTGCAATTGAAAAATGGAGTTGACACTATGAAGGAAGTAATTTTCAGTATTCTTGACAAGCACGAGGTTGACGGCGAATCCGTCAGCTCCGAGCTTATCACCATAGGCACCTTCTGCGGAGATGAGGACGATTACTCATTGACATATAACGAGCAGGACGAGTCCTTTCTTAACTGCACAACAACTCTCAGGGTGCAGAATAAAAACAAAATAACAATGACACGCAGCGGTGACTTTATAACGGAAATGGTCATAGAACAGGGCAAAAGGCACAACAGCCACTACTCAACGCCCACAGGCAACCTTTTTATGGGTGTTTTTGCCAGGAAGGTCGATTCAAGAATAACTCACAGCGGCGGTAGCCTTTCGTTCAGCTATACCATTGATTTTAACTCCGATTTTGCATCATTTAATGAACTGAATGTCACAGTTAGGGAGGTTAAAAAGAATGTCCCACTTAGTTAATAAAACACAGACAAGCCTGCGCACGCTTATCCTTGAATCGGCTGGCAGAGCAGTTGCCTCGGGAAGTCTACCCAGTGCCGCTGCCAGCGGTTTTAATATTGAGGTTCCGGCGGACAGTGCCAACGGTGACCTTTCATCAAATGCCGCAATGTCCTGGGCAAAAGATTTTCATATGCAGCCCCGTAAAATTGCTGAGGCTATCCTCTCTAATCTCAATTTGGATGGCACATATTTTGAACGCTGCGAAGTAGCGGGGCCTGGTTTTTTAAATTTCTATCTTAACCGGAAATATTATGCGGATATTCTGCTTGATATCAGAGAAAAGGGCATAGACTACGGGCGCTCCGATTACGGCAGAGGCAAAAGAATAAATGTTGAATTCGTTTCTGCCAACCCGACAGGTCCCATGCACATGGGCAACGCCAGAGGCGGCGCTCTGGGCGACTGCCTTGCTGCAGTGCTCGACTTTGCGGGCTATGAGGTTTCCAGGGAATTCTATATCAATGATGCCGGCAACCAGATTGATAAATTTGCTCTCTCTCTCGATATTCGATATCAGCAGCTTTTTAAGGGCGAGGATGCCGTCATCCTGCCGGAGGACAGCTACCATGGTGAGGATATAACAGAGCGTGCAAGGGAGTTTGCCCAAATTCATGGGGACAAATATCTCGGGGTCTCTGAGCAGGAGCGCAGACAGGCGCTTGTTGACTATGCACTTCCTGAAAATATTAACGCCATGAAGGAAAACCTCTTAAAATACCGCATTGAATATGACAAGTGGTTCTGCGAAAGCGAGCTGCACAACAACGGTGAACTAAAGGAAACGCTCGAAATCCTCAAATCAAAGGATTTGACATATGAAAAGGACGGAGCCTTATGGTATAAGGCAACCGAGCACGGCGGTGAGAAGGACGAGGTTTTAATCAGAGCTAACGGAAACCCCACATACTTCGCCGCCGATATTGCATATCACCGCAACAAGCTCGCTGTGAGAGGGTTCGACAAGGCAATAGATATATGGGGTGCGGACCATCACGGTCATGTTGCCAGAATGAAGGGTGTTCTCGATGCAATCGGGCTTGACTCAAGCAGGTTCGATGTGATTTTGATGCAGCTTGTCCGCCTGACAAGGGACGGCGAGGTGGTCAGAATGTCCAAACGCACGGGCAAGGCAATTACTCTGACGGATTTGCTCGAGGAAATCCCGATTGACGCAGTGCGCTTCCTGTTCAACATGAGGGAGCCCACTTCACAGATGGAGTTTGACCTTGACCTTGCGGTTGAGCAAAGTGCCAAAAACCCTGTGTATTACTGCCAGTACGCCCATGCAAGGATTTGCAGCATTCTCAGAAAGCTGAGCAACGAGGGAATATCCCCGCGGGAATGCACACCAAGCGAGCTCGAGCTTCTGACAAAGCCTGAGGAAAGGGAGCTTATCCGGCACCTTTCATCGCTTACCGACGAAATAGTCATGGCTGCAAAAAATTATGACCCCGCAAGGATTACCAGATATGCCGTTGACCTTGCCACTCTCTTTCATAAGTTTTATAACTCATGCAGGGTTAACTGCGGGCAGGGCAGCCTCATGCAGGCAAGGCTCTGCCTGTGCGAGTGCGTCAGATGCACAATCAAGAATATTCTTGATATGTTCAGAATAACGGTGCCCGAAAGTATGTGAGGTTATTATTCCCAGCAGATAAATAAATAACCGCAGGGGGAGGCTTGTTCCCTCTGCGGTGTTTTTTTATCTTTATAGTTTATATCTCCCTTTTAATGCCCTGACAACCCTTGCAACAGGCAGCCCGACAACATTAAAATAGTCGCCCTCAATGCTCTCAACCAATAGGCAACCCCTGCCCTGAATCCCGTAGGCTCCCGCCTTATCTATGGGTTCGCCCGTCCTGACATAGGCGTCAATCTCATCCTGCGTCAAATCATAGAACTTCACCCTTGTCATTTGGGTGAAGCTTCTTATTTCTCTGTTTTCGGCAATACATACACCTGTATAAACCGAATGCGTTTTGCCCGATAGGTGCCTGAGCATTTCTGCGGCTTGTGCCTTGTTTAGAGGCTTGCCAAGAATTTCCCCATCAAGAGCCACCACCGTATCTGCGGCAAGCACTAGCCTTCCGGGATACTCAGCCGCCACAGTCTGTGCCTTCCTTTTTGCTATTGTAACAACCGCTTCTTCCGCATTTAAAGAGCCTGTGACGGTTTCGTCCGTTTCCGGAACAACAGTTTCAAATTCAATGCCCGCTTTTTCGAGCAGCTCTTTTCTTCTCGGAGAAGCCGAAGCGAGAATTATTTTCACCTGTTTTCACCTGCACTATACCAGCTTAGCAAAGCCATCTTGAGCACCGCTGTTTGAGTTTTTCCGTCAACAATCTCATTATTCAGCACCATTTCGACAGCCGTATTAAGCGGGATTTTTTCAACCTTCAGAAATTCGTCATCATCCAATTTCTGCTGTGTGAAGTTGAGCTCCTTTGCGCCATATAGATGAATGACCTCCGCACAATATCCCGGTGAAGGATAGTATAGCCCGAGGTCGATGTACTTTGCAGCAACTGCACCCGCTTCCTCCTCAAGCTCCCTCTTTATTGCCTTGAACGGATCCTCTCCCTTTTCAAGCTTGCCCGCAGGAAGCTCAAGAACCTCCTTACCGTAAGGATAGCGGAACTGCCTGACAAAAATCAGCTCATTCTCTTGCGTGAGTGCGGCAACTGTAACTCCGCCGGGGTGCTCGACAACCTCCCTTTTGCAGGGCTTTCCGTTTGGCAGCTCGGCATTGTCAGACCTTACATTAATTATTCTGCCTTCATAGACATACTTCTGCTCAATTGTTTTTTCAAAAAGCTCCATATTTACCTCCGTTGGTATTATTGACATCCCTATATGAATAAAATTGAATTGTGAAAATAATTTTTGGGGTGATGTAATGGAAAGAATTGTTCGTCCCCGTCTGCCGGACTATGAAGCGCTCCGCTCGATGATTTATAGCATAAAACGCACATATCCTTTTGTCAACTGTTCTGTCTGCGGGAGAACTCATGCAGGCAGGGCGATTTTTGTGCTCTCTGTCGGCCATTCAAAGGCGCCCGTGCTTATGACGGGCGGGTTTCATGCACAGGAGTGGCTTACAACCCTGCTGCTGCTCAGGTTCTTTGAGTGTGTATGCAGATGCATCGCCGCTAAGGAGGAGCTGTGCTCAATAAATATAGCCGGAGCCCTGCACGGCAGGGAGCTAATTGTCATCCCCTGCGTCAATCCCGACGGTGTGGAGATTGCTCTGCGCGGCCCCAATGCTGCAGGCTCATATTCACAGCTGGTCGAAACCGTAAGCGAAGGAACGCTCAAGAACTGGAATGCTAATGCAAGAGGCGTCGATATAAACCACAATTTTGATGCGGGCTGGGAAACGCTGCAGAAAATGGAGAAGGAGGCAGGAATAACAGGCCCCTCCCCTAGGCAGTACGGCGGCTCAATGCCCGAAAGTGAGCCGGAAACCGCAGCGCTCACAAGGCTTTGCAGGCTCAGACGGCCGCGCCATGCACTGGCAGTCCACAGTCAGGGCGAGGAAATATACTGGCGGTTCGGCGAATGTGTCCCCGAGGGCAGTGAGGAGATGGCTACGCTTTTTGCCGCCGCAAGCGGTTACGGGCTTGTGCTCAATGACGGCCTTGCCTCATACGGAGGGTTTAAGGACTGGTTCATTCAGGAGTTCAAACGCCCCGGATTCACAATCGAAATCGGCAAGGGCAAGAACCCATTGCCACTCGAGGATTTTGAGAAAATCTGCAGGGATACACAGCTAATGCTTACGCTGGCATCTATAATGTAACAGCCTAAAAACGAATCACTCAAAACAAGGGACTGCCCAATGACAGTCCCTTAGTATTCAGCAGTAGAAATTTA
>JAAZFZ010000071.1 GCA_012511485.1 Clostridiales bacterium
AATGGCTAAAAAGGATATGTTCGCAGGCTTTGACTATGATCAAATGTTGGAAGTACAAAAACAGTTCGAGCATGAGGTAAAAGAGCGCTGGGGCATTACTGAGGTATATAAGGAGCCAATGTCCAAAACCGCCAGGTACACCAAAGAGGACTGGGAGCACATAAATGAGGCGCAAATGCAGAACCACAAGGACCTTTGCGACCTGTACAACGCCAAAGTTCCCCACGACGACCCCCGGGTCCAGGCAGTAGTAGACAGGTCAAGAAAATTCATCAGCGATAATTTTTACCAGTGTCCACCTAAGGTTTTCAGCGGGCTGGGACAGATGTATGTTACCGACGAGAGATTTACCGCGTATTACGAAAAATTTGCCCCCGGCCTTGCGGCGTACTATAATGATGCCATTCAATTTTATTGCACAAAAAAGGAGTAAAACATGGATGATAGCAAAATTGTAGAACTATATTGGGAGCGCTCCGAAAATGCTATTGTTGAAACATCGAAAAAGTATTCGCGTTATTGCCGCTATATTTCTTTCAACATCCTGCACATTAACGAGGATGCAGAAGAATGTGTCAATGATACATACATGCGAGCATGGAACTCGGTCCCCCCGCATCGTCCCAACTGCCTGTCAACATTTTTGGGCAAGATAACCCGCAATCTGTCATATGATAAATACAAAAAATATAACGCTGAAAAGCGTGGCTTCGGGCAAACTGACTTTGTTTTATCAGAACTGGATGAATGTGTGCCGTCATCCGAAAGCGTTGAACAGACCATTGATGAAATGGCTTTAGTGGATGCAATTAACCGCTTCCTTACCTCACTGACACAGACAGACCGTAAAGTGTTCATGCGCCGGTATTGGTATGTAAGCCCGATAAAGGAAATTGCCGGGGCTTACGGAATGAACGAAAGCAAGGTAAAATCTATACTGTTCAGGGCGCGGAACAAATTGAAGCTGCATCTTGAGAAAGAAGGTGTGTTGTGATATGAAAAATGAAAAGATTTTCAAGGCCATCGGCAGAGTCGATGATCAATATATCAAAGAAGCCGCCCCTGCCGTACCAAAAGAAAAGAAAACTCAAAAGCGCTCATGGGTAAAATGGGGCGCCGTAGCTGCGTGTTTATCATTGCTGATTTTTGGAGCTGCTCTGTTATTCAATGATACTACTCCTGGATTTGATTTGACTCGCTCAACCGGTTCCGTTTCGGTCAAGTATATTGACCCCGACGAAGTGCCTACAGGCGTCAATAGTAACGTAGCATTGCCATACCTTTCTGAAGAAGAACTGTTTACCAAGTATGAAATGATTGCTTTCAAGGGAACGGTACAGAATATTGAGAACATTTTAATTGAATTTGGCGAGGCTTTTCAGTACTATTCAATTGCAACAATTCAAGTGGATAAGGTATATAAAGGAGATATAGAAACAGAAAGCTTACTGCGTGTGCTGGTACCTTATGCATATTCTGACGGGGTGGGAATAGAGGATAGTGAAACAGTTGCAAACCTTAAAGTTGGCATGACGGGAATATTCACGCCGAAGAAGTGCGATGAAACAGGAACCACCGATGATTTTCGTCAATGGGGAGAAAGCAGAATTGTTTTGGCTGACATAGCTGCTTATAGATTTTCAGACGGCGTCCGCTGGATGTTCCTCGATACAAATGAAGGACTGGTTTTTGACCGGTATAGTTATGATGGAGCGGCTGATGCGAAGACGCTTGAAGATATTGAGAGTTATATATACATGATGCTCTCAAATAGTTAGTAAAGTGTAAAAATGGAAAACTGTTCTTAAAACTAATCGTAGCGGCGGCCTTGATAAAATAATCAAAGCCGCCGTTTTCCTTGTAATTTGATGTAATACATTGAGCTAATTCATTTCCAACGGCATGACCTTTGGCATAAGGCGCTAATTTTTGCGGCAACCGTGCTCCATTGGTTTAACCCGTGGGTATTGGACGATCAGGGATATTGAAAAAATAATAACGTTGTCATCATTATTGTTTCTAAATCTTTATTCCCTGTTGAAGAAAAAGAGTAATTTTTGAATTAATTACCCTCTTTTGCGGGCAAAACTAAGGTATTTATATAATAAGTAGATTTTTTAAGTGACAGCACTCAAACGGTGCAAAAATGAGACCCGTCATGTTCAAGTATTGCTTGACATGGCTGGTCTTTTCTTATTGATGACCCTTTCTGCTGCTATATACGCGAAAATTGATTATTTGACCTACTGTGTAGTAATAACCAGAATCGCTGCTCAAAAGGATTAGCGAAGTTCAGTCAAAACAGACAGTATAGTGATTATTATTGAATCCTATTTGCACATAGAAAAAGGCGAGCTGACATGATAAATTTTTACACTAGGCAGTTTAGTGTATATTAGGAAATTATTATTAGTATGGATGTCATCCGTAAGAAAGGAGCGTAACGGATGTTAGTACTAAACTAATTAACTATATTGAAAGGAATGATCAGAATATTGTCAGAATCGGCTGTGGAAACTAAACACCTTTGGGCAAGGAATTTTTTTATACTGATAATTGCTAACTTTGCATTATTTATTGCTTTTTATATGTTGTTTCCTACATTGCCCGTCTACATTAAAGAAATAACCGGAAAGGATGCTCTGACCGGCCTGGCAATGGGGGCTTTACTCCTGGCCGCCGTGTTGTTCCGTCCCTTCGCCGGAGCCCTGATTGACACCGGTAAGCGTAAGGCTGTTTTTTTATTTGGTACGGCTGTCTTTTTCCTTTGCACCCTTGGCTTTAATCTGGCGCCTGCTCTATTAATCCTTTTATTAGCTCGTTTTATGCAAGGTTTTGGCTGGGCCTATTGCAATACGGCTGCCGGTACTATAGCCAGCGATATTATTCCCAAACCCCGCTTAGCTGAAGGGATGGGTTACTATGGTTTATCTTTAAGCTTAGGCATGGCGATTGGTCCCGCTTTAGGTCTTTTTCTGATTCAAGGTTACAGCTTTCAGCTTATGTTTAATATTTGCGCCGGATTTGTATTATTATCTTTTTTATTAGCACAATTCATAAATTACCCAAATGTAAAAATAACTACAACAAAAAAACCGCTCTCAATAAAAACAGTTTTTGAAAAGAAAGCCCTCCATCCTTCTCTGGTAATATTTTTTACATCCATTGGCTATGCGGCTGTAGTATCTTTCCTGGCCTTGTTCGGTCAAGAGCGCCAGGTAAGTGATATCGGTCTTTTCTTCGTGGTGTACGCTATTAGTCTTACCGTTTCTCGTCCCTTTTTCGGTCGTTTGGCCGATACTAAAGGGTATGCTATTGTTATGGTTAACGGGTTAATTCTTTGCAGTTTGGCTATGATAATTATCTATTTTGCCCACACTTTGCCTGTTTTCATTTTAGCCGGCATAGTTTACGGAATGGGTTACGGCGCTGTTCAACCCACTACACAAGCTCTTTCCGTTCTATACGTGCCGATGGAACGGCGCGGTGCTGCCACCGCTACTTTCTTTTTATTTTTAGATTTAGGTATGTGTTTGGGCGCCATTATGTGGGGTTTTGTTGCCCAATACATTGGTTATGGTTTAATGTATCTCATGGTAATAATCCCGAATTTGCCTGCCCTGCTTGTGTACCTTCTTTTCCCCCGCCTGGCTGAGATGCGGCAGGATGAGTTTAGCATAGCTAGTTGACAGAAATCACCGATGTTCAGAAGCGACATAAGTTCATATTTTGATAAAATGATCATGACTGTATCATGTTGGACGCTCCTGGTG
>JAAZFZ010000072.1 GCA_012511485.1 Clostridiales bacterium
GATAACCTCAACAGCCTTTTGCAAAATTATCTCTCCCCCGTCAGGGATTTCGTTGACGAAATCCCTGACGGGGGAGAGATAATTTTGCAAAAGGCTGTTGAGGTTATCCCCGGTGATACTCCCGAGTCATTACAAAAAAGGGTTATGGAGCAAGCCGAATGGGTACTTCTCCCGAAGGCTGTTGCACTTCTAAGCAAAACGATGTAAAAAAGATATAGTATTAGGAGGCTGTAAAATGGCAAAGCGAGCAGTTATATCAGTGTCGGACAAAACAGGCGTTGTTAAGTTTGCAGGGGCACTTTCAGAGCTTGGATATGAGATTCTGTCAACAGGCGGAACGGCAAAAATCCTTGCCGAAAATTCAGTTCCCTGCACAAGTGTTTCTGAAATCACAGGTTTCCCCGAATGTCTTGACGGCAGGGTGAAAACACTTCATCCTGCTATTCACGGAGGCATTCTTGCCATGCGTTCCAATCAAGAGCATATGAAGCAAATCAAAGAGCTGGGGATTGAGCCGATTGATATAGTTGCCATTAATCTTTATCCTTTTAAACAAACAATCCTTAAACCTGATGTTACTCTTGAGCAAGCAATTGAGAATATTGATATAGGCGGGCCGACTATGATAAGAGCTGCCGCAAAAAACTGGCAGGATGTTGCGGAAATTGTGAACCCTTGTGATTATGCTACAGTAATTGATGAGCTTAGAACTAATGGAGAAGTCACCCGCGAAACAAAGTTTAGGCTTGCGGGTTCCGTTTTTGAACATACAGCGCAGTATGATGCTCTGATTAATACATATTTACGCGGCAAGAGAAATGAAACGAAAATGCCCGAGGCGTTAACTATGACATATGAAAAGGTGCAGGATATGCGATATGGTGAAAATCCGCACCAGACGGCAGCGTTTTACAAAGAAATCGGAGCCGCCGACAATACCCTTGCCTGCGCCGAGCAGCTTCACGGTAAGGAGCTTTCATATAACAATATAAACGACGCAAACGGAGCATTGGATGTTCTAAAGGAATTCGGTTATGAAAAACCCACAGCAGTTGCCGTCAAGCATGCAAACCCCTGCGGCGTAGGAACAGGCGAAACCATTTTTGAAGCATATAAAAAAGCCTATACTGCGGACCCTGTATCAATCTTCGGCGGTATTGTTGTTCTAAACCGTGAGGTTGACGAAGAAACGGCAAAAGAACTTGCAAAATTATTCCTTGAAATAATAATTGCTCCCTCATACGCTGAAAAAGCTTTTGAAATCCTCAGTGCAAAGAAAAATCTAAGGCTTCTCACTTTGCCCAATCTCGCAAATCCTAACGGCTCTGACTGCTTGGATATGAAAAAGGTAGCAGGCGGCATTCTTGTTCAGCAGCTTGACACTAAGTTGCTCGACGGAGATATTAAATGTGTCACAAACCGTCAGCCTACGGAAAAAGAAATGGAGCAGATGCTGTTTGCATGGCGAGTTGTAAAGCATGTAAAATCCAACGGAATTGCACTGGCTAAGGATGAAATGACTGTCGGTATAGGCCCTGGTCAGACAAACAGAATTACGGCACTTGAGCTGGCAATCAAATATGCGGGAGAAAGAACCAGGGGGTCTGTTTTGGCGAGGGACGCTTTCTTCCCGTTTTCAGACTGTGTTGAAGCGGCACAAAAGGCCGGCATAACAGCAATAATTCAGCCGGGTGGCTCCATAAGGGATGAGGAAAGCATAAATGCCGCTAATGAGGCAGGATTTGCAATGGTTTTCACAGGTATGAGGCACTTTAAGCATTGAGTGGGGTACAGCTATGAAAGTATTGATGGTCGGCTCAGGCGGTAGGGAGCATGCGTTAATCCGTTCGCTCAAGAAAAGTGATAAGGTTACTGAAATAATTTGCGCTCCGGGCAATGGGGGAATAAGCTGCGATGCGAAATGCTTCCCCGTATCCGCAAACGATATTGACAGCATAGTTGCCCTTGCAAAGGAGCAGGGTGTTGATTTGGTTTTTGTCGCACCGGATGACCCGCTTGCAATGGGCTTGGTGGACAGGCTTGAAGCTGAGGGTATCAGAGTCTTCGGCCCGAAAGCCAATGCTGCTGTTATTGAGAGCAGCAAGGTTTTCTCAAAAAACCTTATGAAAAAATATAATATTCCCACAGCCGCATATGAGGTGTTTGATGATGCGGCACTGGCACTTGAATATGTAAAAAAGCAGACAAAATACCCGACCGTCATAAAGGCGGACGGATTGGCTCTCGGCAAAGGCGTTATTATAGCTCCAAACATTCAAAGCGCAGAGGCGGCCATTTATTCGATTATGGAGGACAAGGTTTTCGGTGAGTCCGGCAGCAGAATAGTTATTGAGGAATTCCTTGAAGGGCCTGAGGTTTCCGTTCTTACATTTACGGATGGAGTTACTATAAAACCTATGGTTTCTTCTTTGGACCATAAGAGGGCTCTTGACGGCAACAGGGGATTAAACACCGGCGGGATGGGCACAATCAGCCCCAACCCTTTTTATGATGATGAAACCGCTCAAATCTGCATGGAAAAGATATACCTGCCCACAATAAACGCTATGAAAACCGAAAACAGACCCTTTAAAGGCTGCCTTTATTTTGGGCTGATGCTGACTAAGGATGGCCCGAAGGTTATTGAATACAATGCTCGCTTTGGAGACCCCGAAACGCAGGTTGTTTTACCGAGATTAAAAACGCCCCTGATAGAAATAATCAATGCCGTCATAGACGAAAAACTCTCCGAAATAAGAATTGAATGGCTTGATGATGCCTGCGCCTGTGTTATCATTGCTTCGGGCGGTTACCCGGAGAAATATATAAAAGGTCTGCCGGTTTTTGGTTTAAATAAATATGGGCAGATTGACGGTGCAACGGTTTACCATGCAGGCACCGGGCTTGAAAACGGCCGTTTCTACACAAACGGGGGCCGTGTTTTAGGAGTGACGGCGTGCGGCAAAACCTTGAATGAGGCTCTTGAAAGGGCTTATTCGGGTGTCAACAAAATAGCTTTTGAAAAGGCATTCTACAGAAAAGATATTGGAAAAGTTATCTAAATTATTAACAGTTTATTTATATATTCAATCATTAAATGGTATATAATGTATGATAACTTTCAAGTTGGGGGTGGCTGCAATTAGTATAAAAAAATGGAGTAAAAAGAAAAAGATAACTGCTGCTGTGAGCCTTGTGCTTGTATGTGCAATTGCAACAGTCTCTCTTTATGCACTTTTAAAACCCGACGGTGGACCTAATGTTTCAATATCGCAGGTTTCTCTCAATGATGTTATTCAGACACTTGACACTGCCGGAACGGTTGAATCTGCGAATCAGGGTATTTTTTCAATATTAGAAGGCGTGGATGTTCTTTCAGTTAATGTCAGGGTAGGCGACAGAGTCAAAGCCGGTGATGTTCTGGCTACCTTTGACACTACTTCGGTTTCATCCGTTTTAAAAGAAAAACAGAGAGCTTTTGATGAAGCTAATGCTGCGTATAACAATTATATAATGAATTCCAAAGAATCCAAAAGCCAGCTTGTCAGCATAAATACTCAGATAGATGAGCTTGAGAAAAAGGTTGCAAAGCTTGAAACCGAAGCGGATTCCGGGTCAAAAGCAGTATCAGCCACACAGGAAGAAAAATCTGCCCTGAGCAAATTGCTTTCATCTATTTTAGGTGAAAATTATACCGAAAGTATGCTGGGCAAGATTGTTGACAGTCTATTAAATGCAGCTAACTCTGTTTCAAAGCTGACAAAGGTTTTTTCCTCCTTACAGGGTTCGGGCAGTATGTTCGATATTTCCCGCCTTATGGGTGGACTGTCAGGCCACGACAGTGAGCTTTCATCAGCAGAGCTTGAATTGATTGAGCTAAAGGCAAAACAGGCGTTACTCAGTATCGAGTCAAGCTCAACACTTGAAAGCACATATAAAACAATCAGCGATACTGCATATAAATCTCTTGAGTCAATCAAAAGCACAGTGCAGCTGCTTAATGCTGGCTGGGTTGCTGAAAATGACGGCGTTGTCCGTGAAGTTAATATTGTTGCAGGGCAACCATATTATAAGGCAAAAAAATCGACATCCGGGCTTGATATGACCTCGCTTCTGAGTGCCGTTACCTCAGGGGCGGATGTAACTCAAATGATTTCGCAGCTTTTCGGAGGGGCTCAGGAGAACGGAATTGTTGTTGAATACTATCCATTCAGCGCAAAGTTCGTTCTCGGAAAATATGATATCAGCAAAGTTACTATGGACCAGAGTGTTAAAATTAAAACAACCGCCGGCAGTGAACTTGAGGGCGTAATTACCTATATCAGCGCTGTTGCCGAATCAAGTGACAGCATAAATATCAGCTCGCTTCTCGGTACATCAGGCTCTTCAAACGGTGTTCCTGCAAAGGTTTCGATTTTGAATCCTGACAAAAATGTTATTATCGGCTTTGATGTTGATATATCTATTGAGGTTGACAGAGCGGAGAATGTGCCTGTTATACCTATTGAAGCCTTGCAAACTGACAGTGAGGGCTTCTATGTTTTCCTGTATGACAAAAGTACTGCGAAGGTCATTAAGAAGGATGTTGAAATAGGGTTGTATGACGGTGATGTATACCAGGTTATTTCCGGACTAAGTGTCGGTGATACTATTGTGGATAATCCACCCACTAGCCTTGAGCAAGGAGATAGAGTAACAGTAACCGCAAAACAAAAAACTTAAAATATTTTTTGCGGAGGGCTGAAGTTGAATTTTAAAGAAAACATCAGAATAGCTATTTTCAGCATAAGAACAAATCTTATGCGCTCTTTATTGACAATGCTGGGCATAATTATCGGCGTTTCTTCAGTTATTGCCATAATTACCCTCGGAAATGCCGGCCGTGACTATATAGTCGGCATGATTAGAGATATGGGCTCAAGCACAGTGAGCATTTCCGTCAACTCAACAAATGCCTCCGCAACCGAATACATAACCCAGGAGGATATAAAAGCAATTAAAGACCTTGATACTGTTGACTGTGTTTCGCCTTTTATTTTGTCAATTGGCAACGCAACAACCACCCATACAAACGGAATCGCAATTGGAGCATCCGGAACAAGGGATTTTGAAACTGTTATGTCTGTAAAAATAAAATACGGCAGGTTTTACACTCAAGAGGAATACGAATCCGGCAGCCATGTTGCACTAATAACTGCTATCAGTGCTATATCCATGTTCGGGTATGAAAACTGTGTTAATCAATATATAGATTTTTCCTGCAACGAACATACTGCGAGACTTAAAATTATCGGTGTCATTGAGGCGGACAGTATGCTTGACTCCAGCTCATCCACGGAAATGTATGATGATATGCTGGGTAACGGCTCATCTGCTGCAATGTGTGTGCTTGTTCTTCCATCAACGGTGACGGATATTATGATGGGTAGCAAGGGGTATTATGAAATGCTCTATCTCACAGCTATTTCCGACGATAAGCTCGATGCCGCAGGCAATGCCGCATTGAATACACTCTACC
>JAAZFZ010000073.1 GCA_012511485.1 Clostridiales bacterium
CCGCATCTGCTATTTCAGCTGCCATAAAATTGATTGTGTCGCTCAACTCGCAAATCTCGTCATCATTATTAATACTCTCCATTCTCGCTTCATAGTCTCCTCCGGCTATTTGCTTTGCCGTTTCGCTTATTCTTTGAATCGGTTTAACAATAGACTGTATGAAATAGGTTCCGGAAATAACCACAAGTGCAATTGACAACAGGCAGAAAAAACAAATAACGATTGAAATAAAGGTCAGCTGAGCGTCAATATCATTCATTGATACCATGTATCTAAGAGCACCGATGGTTTCACCGTTGTCACCAAACAAAAGCGAGGTCATTGTCATTACTTTTTCGCCCGTGTCAAGCTTGCCAAGCCAATCTCCTCTGCCGATATCGGATTTGAGAGCGACTTCATAGTCAGGCATTTGTATTTCGCTGTTAATCTCAAAGCCGCTGGATGTAACAATAACCTTGCCTTCATTATTTATAACCCAGACTTCCATAGTATCCTTATCATCAAATGATTCAACATATTTTCTTGCGCCCGAAGTAAAAGCATCCTTGCCTGTGCCGGAGTTCACATCAAAAAACGTGGTAACAAGGTCATTATCCTTAGAAAGAAGGGTATATCTAACTGTCCTGTAATAATAGCTGTGCAAAAAAAACATGGAAGCGTCTGTAACAATGGTCAGCAAAACAGAGATAATCCCAAGAGTGTTTTTAAGCCACCTTTTGGTTATCCCGCCAACCTTCATTATCACACCGCCCCTCAAACTTTTTTCAACTTATCCACTTATACCCTACTCCCCAAATTGTTACCAGATGTTTTGGGGATGAGGGCTCTTTTTCTATTTTCATTCTCAGCCTGCGAATATTTACATCAACAATTTTTTCTTCACCGATTCTGTCACAACCCCAGACTTTATTAAGAATATCTGTTCTGCTAAGCGCAACACCCTGATTTAAGAAGAAGTATTCCATTATCTGAAACTCAACCTGAGTCAACTCAATAAGTCTCCCCTTTTGGGTCAAAGAGTGATTTCTAAGGTCAAGAATATAATCGTTTGATATAAG
The DNA here is from genome assembly GCA_012511485.1 of Clostridiales bacterium. Classification (GTDB taxonomy): domain Bacteria; phylum Bacillota; class Clostridia; order Oscillospirales; family Acutalibacteraceae; genus JAAZFZ01. Next base: position 1,059 of record JAAZFZ010000073.1, read on the forward strand.
GCAGTTCTCATTTTCTGCTTTTTCATCATTATTGGAATTGAGTGCAACTCGCCTATAGACGGCATCAATTCTTGCCAGCAGCTCCGAAAGTGAAAAGGGTTTTGTAACATAGTCATCGGCACCCATTAAAAGGCAGCTGACTTTGTCCATCTCCTGCGTTTTAGCAGTGAGCATAATTATGCCGATATTTGTATTCTCCTGCCTGATCTTTTTACATACCTCAAGACCGTCCACTCCGGGCATCATTATGTCAAGCAAAGTAATGTCAAAATTGCCGCTGCTTGCATGGTATTCCTCTAAAGCACTTGCGCCGTCGGGTACATCCACAACTTCAAAGCCGTTATACTTTAAATTAATAACTATAAATTCTCTAATTGAGCTTTCATCTTCAGCAACTAAAATCCTTTTCAAAAGATTCACCCCACATCAAATATATTGATAATTTCATTTAGCTTTTTAAGGTTAAGGCCGATGCCCTCTCCTGCTTGAGTTATTGAAACAGCTATAACCGTTGCGTTTTTACTGTTTTCAAAAACTTGAGAAAAACCGGCATATTTGGTTTCAACACGGTTACTCCAGACATTTTTATCAACGCAAGAAACTATGAAAAGCAGTTGCATCTTTTCCTCATCATCGGGGTCTACCTGAAAAACCTCCCAAGTTTTAGTTTGCATATCGCTTTGAATACTTATGATATTCTGCCAGTTTGCAGAAAAGTTCAAAATATATTTGCATTCAAAATTAACGGCGTTTTGTTTGATTTCAACAAGCTGCTTACCGTTGGTCTTATACCATTTGGTTATGTAAAACGGTAAGATAACATTTCCGACACCCTGGCGGGTAATGCCACCCTGCATAACAACCTGAGCCGGTATTTCCAGCTCTCCGTCTTTGTCAATGTCATAAACAGGGAGCCTTACGCTCCTCCATGTCGCTATATTTGTATTAGTCTGAGCGTCAATGAAAGGTGCTTCGAGCGCGCTGGTTTCATTATTCCAGAAAATCACTTCAGTTATCATTTGATTTTCGCCCTTATAGGCATCAATATATAATTTATATATACCGTCTTTTTTACCTACTATTTCCTTAATATCAGAATAGCCGCTGACATTGCCGTCAAGCTTAGCCTCCCCGTAAAGAGAAATTTTTTTGTCGTTCATTTTAAGAACTCTGGCAACAGATTGCGGAGCCTCCGAAGTTGCATCAAGCAGAATAAAGAATACCTCCGTATTAGAGTCAGTATCAATATCCATAGGTTTCATAATCGTATAGGCTTCAGTGCAGACTGCGAAAGCGCCGACAATGCTCTTTGAAACATTAAATCTGTAAATTGAAAATATTTTATTTCCTTTACTCTCAAGTATATTCCAGCTCACTATTAATTCAAACACATTGTCGGAATCCATATCAATAAAATCAACGGTATTTACTTCGCTGCCCGAGCCAATAAATGATGCAACAGACGTCCATTCCCCGTCAATTTTATCCATCACCTGCATTCTGACTGCATCGTCGACAATATTTTTTGTATAGAATACAAAGGCCTCATTATCTTTATCCCCATCAATATCATAAAAAATGAAAGCAGATTTATATGTGCCTGAAACGGGAGCCTTTAATGTAATATCCTTGCCAACGGATTTTTCAAATGCATCTTGCAGTTCGGAATTATCACCGTAAAGTCTCGGAGGGCGCATCAATTTATCAATTGTAGTAAACTTTACAGACGAACAACCAGACAGCTGAAATATTAATATCAACAGCAGTGCAGCTGATAATATTCTTTTTTTCATGCTGTTGCCCCCTTATTTTTTATAAGCCCTCAATTGGCACCGCTTTAACGGTAACGTAATAACTGCCGTAAATCCAGCAATCATTTGCCGATGTCAGATAGAGCTTCATTCTCATCTTCTGTGTACCTTCCCTGATAGTTTCAGGATTCACAATCATTGCGGTAATTTCTGTTAAATCCAGCGCATTAAACGAATCCTCGTTGCCGACAACACTCACACTGATATTGCCTTTTTGTGCAATACTGAGGGTATATTCATTTGAAACCTCGCTGAGATTAAGATTCATGCAATTTATATTTATGCTTTTCTTAGATACATCCGGCACAAAAACAGTTATTTTGAACGATTTGGTATTATCAAGAACTACTCCACCGGAAATATCATCGGCATTAATCGTAAATGTGTTTTCACCCTCGGAAAGCTCACTGAAATCAATTGAAGCTACACTGAAAGTACCGGTGCTATCCAGCAACGACTCGGGAATTCCAATTTTTGCATTTGCAGGAGTGCAGGTGAAAGCAAGCGGATTTGAGATATAATTTGCCGGTGCATTTTTAAAAATCACAGAGGTTTTCAAAAATGCTTCCTTGAGAACCGGAATTGTCACCGTTATATCAATCCCGCCGGAATCTATTGTTAAATATCTGAGAGTGCCTCCGAACTCGTTCATTGGAATAATCTCAGCTTTTAATGTTGTTGTTTCCGTCAAAGTCTTATCAACACTAACCCGGGCAACAACTTGGTCAATTTTTGCAATTTCCGTTGTAGGGCCTCCGATTATTATTTTGCTGGTTGAAATGATGCTATCCTGTGTGACATATCCTTCAGGGATAAAGTTTTCGCCCTCAATATCCGCAACAAGTGTATATTCACCCTCGGTATAGGTATCAAAATAGACTTCTATGCTTTCATCGGAATATCCCGTAATCTGATAGTCTGCATCATCATCTTTAGAAACTACCTTGACCTGCAAAGTATGCTTGCCCTCGGAATCCACATAGCTTGTCTGAGCGGTTGCCAAAAAGTCATCCGCCGACAATGCGCTTGAGCTGACCTCATACCTTCTGCCTACAACCGTGACATCAACATAAAATTCCTTGGTGCCGAATATCTCAAGCCCGAATTGGCTAGGCACGCTGTTTTCCAGGTCAATTACAACAGGAACCTCCTGAACTATCCGTACCTCTTCTGGGCTGCGTTCAAGTGCAACAAAAATCCAGAAAACGATTGCAAACAGAATTGAAAGAATCAGAATTACTCTATTATCATAAAAAATCTTTTGAAAAAACTTCTTATTACTCATTTTTAAACCTCCCAAAAATATTCTTTATTTTATGGGATTTTTCATCTCTTTTTTCTCTGTTCCCTGACAAAAGATATCTTACAAGCTCCTCACGAAGCTGACTGTCTGATATGCCTCTTTTAAGTACGCCTTTGTATGCAAATGAGATTGCGCCGGTTTCTTCGGAAACAATTACAGCCATAGCATCGCTCTGCTCTGTTACGCCAATGCCTGCCCTGTGCCTAGTGCCCAGCTCACTGCTCAAACGATTATCCTGAGTAAGCGGCATAATGCACCCCGCAGCCATAAGCCTGTCTCCCCTAACAATAGCTGCACCGTCATGCAATGGTGATTTTGGATAAAAAATGTTGACAATCAACTCCTGACTGATGCTCGCATCAACAACAGTACCTGTTGCAGCAACATCACCGAGAAGTGTTTCCCTTTCAAAAACAAGGATGGCACCGATTTTTTTATTGCTCATATCGGCAAACGCACGGCATATTTCAACAATAACCTTTTGCATCTTCTCATCATACTTTGCACTGTCAGTTTTTCCAACGAATAGGTTAATGCTCAGGCTTGTAAATTTGCTGCGCCCGACACTTTCAAGCGCATTGCGAATTTCAGGCTAAAACCGTATAATAAGAACGAGAATAAAGTCAGCGAACAGTTTTTGAAATACAAAGGATCTGGCCTGCAGATTCAATGTAGAAATAACAAAAAACAGAACACCTAGTAGCACAAGACCTTTTAATAGCTGAATAGCTCTCGTTTCCCTTACAAGCTTAAAGAGATTGTAAAGAACAAAAGCAACAAAGCATATGTCAAGAAAATCAGGCACACGGAACGATAAAAACACAGCACTGATTTTATCCCAGAAACCTATAAGATTATCCCAAAAGTTCATAAGAAAACCTCATTTATTTAGTATTTCTTTTGTTTGAATAACGCATACGGAATGTGCGGCAATTCCGTCCCCTGCACCGCTGAATCCAAGACCTTCCTCGGTTGTAGCCTTGACATTAACAAATGAAGGCTCAACCCCACACACATCGGCAATATTTTCTCTCATGCTTTCAATATAAGGCTTGAGCTTGGGAGCCTGAGTAATCACTGTTGAGTCAATATTAACCACATAATAACCGTTTTGGTGAAGCCTTTTTATAACGGCAGCGAGCAGCTTGAGGCTATTCGCATCCTTAAATTCCGGGTTGGTATCGGGGAACATCCCTCCGATATCACCGAATGCAGCGGCTCCCATAAGAGCGTCGCAAACGGCATGGACCAGAACATCGGCATCAGAGTGCCCCAATAAGCCCAATTCATAAGGAATTAGAACGCCGCCAAGAATAAGTTTTCGACCCTTAACTAAACGGTGAACATCATATCCGTGCCCAATTCTAATCAACCGTTTTTTCCTCCTCTGAAACACCACAAGCTTTTACTGCAGCCTTATAAGCATTAAAGTCCAAGAACATATTAAGTATCTGAACAAGAGCATTCGTTGAGAGATGCTCAGGCAAATCAAGGTATTTTAATAGGGCTGCTCTTTTTTTACAACTGTTTTTTCTGCCGGAGATACCGTCAGTATATAAATCCGTTTTGGTTATCTTTCTTTCGGCAGATGAGATAATTGAGCAGGTAACGCCTGCCTGACGCAATGCATCAAATATAATACGGTTAGGCACTCCTTCAACTCCCAACTTGCCTTCCTTTGAAGGGGCATCTTTTCTGCGCTCCTTGCCGAAAATGTCGGGAATATAGGCATGAAAAATTTTTTCGGGCGGTACTGTTCCGCAGATAAAAGACCTTATTTTAAAGCCTGCTGAGTCACTGTCGGTCAGTATTAATATTCCTTTTTTTTCAGCCAGTTTGCGGATTAGACGCTGCTTTTCTTTATCCTTAAATATCCCAAAACCGTCAGTTTCTATGATAACGGCATCAAGCATTGAAGAGAGACGAATCTTGTCATATTTTCCTTCAACAATGACTGCCTGTTCTATTTTTATCATTGTCTTTTCCCTCAAATCAGGAATTGCCTGCATGAAGCAATAGCCCGGACATACAC
>JAAZFZ010000006.1 GCA_012511485.1 Clostridiales bacterium
TCAAATGAGAATGACCCGTTTTTGAAAAAGGCTGCCGCTATCCTTCCTTCGGGCAATTTGACAGCCTGAACGGTTTCATCATTTTTTATTACCGTAAACTCCGCTGAGGTGTTTTCTGCCATAACGGAATATGCGTAGCTGCCCGTATTCTCAAAATATACTGTAAAAAGGTCGCCCTCAATGGGCTCTGAAGAAAGGGTGAGGTTATTTCTGCTCCAGGACCCCGTACGGTGGCGAGGCTCTGCTACCAGAGTGCCGCCGTCAATGAGATTATACTTTATGCCGTTATGAATGACGATGTTTCCGTTGCGAGTGAATGAGCCCTTGTAAAATGACTGATTAATTGTCGTGTTCATAGCTCTGCCTGCGGAATCCTTTAAGCCTGCGCCGAGAATAACAGCCGCATTATCCGTTGCAAAGCAGGTTAGCGTCATGCTTATTCCCTCGTGCCTTGTTTTTACGAACGAGATGCAGGCCATGTCATCAACCTCGCTTCCGTATATGCCGGGAAGTCTGCGGTTTGAAAAATCCCGATGCGCCATAAGCTCCTTATCGGTTTCATAGACTGCTGTGGTGCCGGGAATAAGAGAGTAGTCAAGTATGGGGCTTATGTTATAGTATTCCTTTCCCGTATGCATTATTGCGGTGGTTCCCGGGAAAGAGGAGTTGTACGAAAGCACATTTTCGTTGTTGATGATTTCGGAATACAGCATTCTATTAGAACCGCCGTGGAAGCGGAAATAAAAATCGCTGTTATTGATTACTGTCAGCTTTGCATCCTCGTAATAACGGAGCCCGTTGTCGGTTTTTGTATTATTTTCAATCAAAGTGATATAATCGGCGATTTCCTCTCTGCGGGGCATTTCGGGAATAGAAGCAAGGTGCCTGAGCACGGGAAGAATTGAAAGCAGAGGGCGGGCATCTCTTCTTGAAACCGCTCTACCCAGGGTGATGGGGTCGATTGTATTTCCGTAGCTTAACGGACGCATACCTTCAAGAATCATATGCGAAACTGGTTCGAGCTTTGACTCCGGGAACATATATTTTGTTTCGGACAGCAGAAGCATGATGTTTGATATGCCTGACAGAAAAACGTTTCCATAGCCGGAAGTATATATTCGCTCGCCATGCTGAAAAAAGGTTCCGTCTTTTTTTATGCCTTCCCAGCAGGAGGAATAGCGCAGCTCCTGCTCGGTTCTTTCAACTGCAGCTTTCATTGCTATGCGGTTACCAGTAATTACGGCGTATTTGATTGTCGCCATCACAAGGTCTGTCGCATTTGCGCCCGTGCGGAATATGGCGAAGACGGACACCGTATAGGCACCACGGCCGACAATCTCGGCAAGACCGACAAGCTGCTCAAAGCTCAGTTCATCCTTCAGCAAAACGCCGATTTCGCCCATAGCGTTCGGAATTGAGAGCTGATTGTGCCACCAGTTTGGGTTCTGATAGTCTTCTCTAATCCAGTTATCTATTAGACCTTTGGTGTATTTGAGAAGCTCTTCCTTATTATCATAATCTGTTTCAGATGCCCAGCAGATGGCAAGCCTTTCGGCTCTGCCGACATGACATGCGGCGGGCCAGGACACTCTATCGGGGTCAGAATAGTCAATATCTGTAAAATAATAACCGCCGTTTCCGTCTTGGGCACAAAGCGCAATTATGTCAGAAGGCTCGTGCTTGTCGGAGAATACAAAAGGACTGATTTTGCCGATAGCGAGTCCCTGTGTAATATTATTTCTAATCGTTTCGAGGTCGGAATCCTTATTCACTCCAGTCAGCGAGGTGGAAATTAAAGTAATGAAAACAAGAACAAGACTCAGCATTTTCTGAATGGACAACAATATAGCCATAAGTCATTCTCCTTTTTCTGATTTAACGCAAACAGTTTTGTATATAATGGCAATTGATGAGGGTTTTCAA
>JAAZFZ010000074.1 GCA_012511485.1 Clostridiales bacterium
AGCTTTGTTAACATCGCTGTAATCCCCATTAAGGTAGGATGAATAAAGATTTTTTATATCCTCCTTTTTATACATCAAACCGTTGATGGCAGTTGAAATAAGTGCAGCGAATATCAATAATACAAACAAAAAAGATGTAACATGATATCTGTTAAGTTTTATCGATTTGCTTTTCATTCTCTCACCCCTTAGAAGTTGAAATAGATAAACGGATTATATGAGCCTTTTACAATATAGGAAACCGCAACCAAAAGCAAGGCTATGGTGCCGACAACATAAAGCACATCAAGGGATTTATGCTTATCACCGATTTTTTCCCTTACAAGCTTTGCCGTCGGGAAGGAGAAAATCGTAGCGGCAATGAGAAAAACAATGTTGTTTGATACATTGAAAATAAATGCATCGTCAATTAACGGGTTGCCCGCAAGCCCGAACATTGAGGCAAGGTAAGCTCCTGCCTGACTAATGGAATCCGCTCTGAAAAGCACCCAGCCTAAAACAACAAAAAGCATCGTGTAGATATGTTTTATGAAGCCAAGCTTTTCGCCCTTCTTTTCAAATTTTGTGAGCTTTTCAATGGTTATGAGGATGAAATACATCAGCCCCCAGCATATAAATGTCCAGTTTGCTCCGTGCCAGACGCCCGTAAGGAACCAGACGACAAAAAGGTTGAAAATAAGTCGGGCTTTGGTTTTTACTCTGCTGCCGCCGAGAGGGAAATAGACATAATCCTTGAACCATGTGCCCAGAGAAATATGCCACCTTCGCCAGAACTCCGAAACGGATTTTGATATGTAAGGGTAATTGAAGTTCTCGGAAAAATGAAATCCGAACATCCTGCCCAAGCCGATTGCCATATCCGAATATCCGGAGAAATCAAAATAAATCTGAAAGGTGTATGCCAATGCGCCAAGCCAAGCTAACAGAACCGAGATTTCCGACTTGCTGTTAAACGCATTGTCGGCAATGACGGCTATCGTGTTGGATATGAGTACCTTTTTAATGACACCGACAACGAACCTTGAAACTCCCTGAGTGAAGTCCTAAACCGTTTCTTTGCGGTTAATGATATCGTCCGCCATTGTCCCGTACCTTACAATCGGTCCCTGAATAAGCTTAGGGAAAAATGAAATGTAAAGAGCGACATACAGCGGATTTTTCTGCACCTCAACATCCTTGCGGTAGACATCAATAACATATGAAAGTGCAGAGAATGTGAAAAACGAAATGCCCAACGGCATTGCAACCGTGGGAGCAGCTACTTCAAGCCCAAACAGGGAGTTTATGTTTTCAATGGAAAATTCAAGGTATTTGGCGGCAACCAGCGCCCCGACATTTATAACGACACAGAGCGCTAAAATAAACCGTGCCGTCTTTTTGTTCTCCCTGAAATGATTGATAAGACATCCTGCTGCCCATGTCAAAATAATTGAAAGGGTAAACACCCAAAGGAGCTTCACCTCTCCCCAAGTATAAAAAAAATAAGATGCCAAAAGTAAAGTCAGATTCTGTAAAATCCTGCTCTTTTTAAAAAGAACAAAATAGCAAAACAGAAGGACTGGCAAGAACACTAACATGAACTCCAGACTTGAAAAAACCATTCTCTCTCAACTCTCTCTGTGTATTTTAAAGGCTGTTATACTCTATTATAATCCCTTAGACTCCGCTTTCAATGGAAAACACCAGCAATGTCCGTAACGCTGATTGCATCGCCTGCGACTATTTTCGTGCTCTCCATAAGCACTCTTGCGGCATCTAAGGAGGTAAGGCACGCCGTACCCGCTTCAACCGCAAGGCGGCGGAGCTTAAAACCATCACGGTTTTCGAGCCTGCCGTGGGTTGGTGTGTTTATTATCAATGACACTCCGCCCTCAGTGAGCAAATCGATAATATTGGGACTTTCACCTGTAATTTTGTTTATGGGCTTTGAATTAATCCCCGCCTCAAGCAGAGCCGTTCTTGTGCCCGGTGTTGCAAAAATTTCAAAATCACTCGAATCAAAGCTATTAAAGATATCGCAGATTTCCTTTTTATCCTTGTCACACACGGTAACAATAATTCTGCCGTTTTTAGGCAATGAAACACCGCCGCCTTCAAATGCCTTGAGAAGCGCCTCATTATAGTTGCGTGCTATGCCTAGCACCTCGCCTGTTGATTTCATTTCAGGCCCTAGAGAGGTATCCGCTCCGAGGATTTTTTCAAACGAGAACACTGGCAGCTTTATCGCATAGTAGCCGCTCTTTTTGTAAAGCCCGGTACCAAAACCCATGTCACGGATTTTTTCGCCGAGCATGGCTCTTGTTGCCAGAGCAATTGCCGGAATACCCGTAACCTTGCTGATATACGGCACGGTTCTTGACGAGCGTGGATTCACTTCGATTATATAAACAGTTTCCCTATAAACAATGAACTGAATATTCATCATGCCGACAACCTCAAGTGCCGAGGCAAGGCGGCGTGTATAGTCAACAATCGTATTCTGCACCTTCCGGCTGAGGGTTACGGCGGGGTAGACCGAAATAGAGTCACCCGAATGAATACCTGCCCTGTCAATATGTTCCATAATACCGGGAATCAGAATGTCAGTGCCGTCACAGATGGCGTCAACCTCAACCTCCTGCCCCATAATGTATTTATCCACAAGCACCGGGTGTTCCTGAACGGTGCGTGTGATAATGCCCATGAATTCCCGTATATCGTCATCAGATACTGCTATTTGCATACCCTGACCGCCCAGAACATAGCTCGGGCGAACAAGCACGGGATAGCCCAGCGAGTGGGCGGCAAGGAGAGCCTCCTCCTCGGTGAAAACCGTCTGCCCCTTAGGGCGGGCTATATCGCAGATTTCAAGTATTTCGTCAAAGCGCTCCCTGTCCTCCGCAGCGTCTACATGGTCGGCGTCGGTGCCTAAAATCTTTACGCCTAGGTCATGCAGGGATTTTGTCAGCTTAATTGCCGTCTGCCCGCCGAACTGAACAATTGCACCGTCCGGCTTTTCGAGTTCAACAATGTTTGCAACATATTCGGGTGTCAGGGGCTCAAAATAGAGCTTGTCCGCAACATCGAAATCAGTTGAAACGGTTTCAGGGTTGTTGTTGATAATAATCGTTTCACAGCCGGCTTTTTTAAGCGCCCAGACACTGTGAACGGAGCAATAGTCAAACTCTATGCCCTGCCCGATTCTGATAGGTCCGGAGCCCAGCACAAGGACCTTTTTCCTGTCCGTTGTAGGGCTGACCTCGTTTTCGACGCCGTAATCCGAATAATAATAAGGAGTCTGAGCGGCAAACTCTGCGGCACAGGTGTCAACAATTGAAAAAGCGGGCAGGATATTCCACATCCTTCTCATGTTCCTGACAGCGGCGTTGGGAATGCCTATGCACCGTGCAATCATACCGTCTGTAAAACCCTTCTTCTTTGCCGAAAGCAGGGTTTCCTTATCGCAAATGCCGCTCCTGAGAGTCTTCTCCATTTCAATAATGGATTTAATTTTATTCAAAAACCAGTTATCTATCTTTGTTATCGAGTTGATTTCTTCAATTGTGATGCCGTTATACAAAGCTGCGGCAATCGTATAGAGCCTTTCGTTATCTATGTTTTCAAGGAGTGCCTTTAGCTCATGCGCATCCTTTTCCATAAGCTCGGGTACCAGCAGGCTTTCCCTGTTTTCTTCAAGTGAATGAACCGCCTTATGAAGTGCCGCCTCAAAGGAGCGGGATATTGCCATAACCTCGCCTGTCGCCTTCATCTGTGTGCCGAGGGTTCTTTTCGCCGTGACAAATTTGTCAAACGGCCATTTCGGAATTTTGACAACGCAGTAGTCTATAGCCGGCTCAAAGCTTGCGAATGTTTTGCCCGTAACGGCGTTGGGGATTTCATCAAGGCCCATGCCCAGCGCAATTTTAGCCGCCACCCTTGCAATGGGATAGCCCGTTGCCTTTGAAGCGAGAGCGGAGGAGCGTGAAACACGGGGATTAACCTCAATCACGGCATATTGAAAGGAATCGGGGTGAAGCGCAAATTGCACATTACACCCGCCCTGAATGCCGAGAGCCGAAATGATTTTCAATGCAGAGGAGCGCAGCATCTGGTAGTCCTTATCCGTGAGTGTCTGCGAGGGTGCAACGACAATGGAATCGCCCGTATGAATACCGACGGGGTCAACATTTTCCATGCTGCATACGGTAATGCAGTTGCCCTTACTGTCCCTCATCGCCTCAAATTCAATTTCCTTCCAGCCGGCAATGCATTTTTCAATTAAAACCTGATTGACCCTTGACAGTCTGATACCGTTTGACGCAATTTCACGCAATTGCTCCAAGTTTTCGGCAATGCCGCCGCCCGTACCGCCTAAAGTATAGGCAGGGCGCACAATTACCGGGTAGCCGATTTTCTCAGAAAAATCCAGAGCGTCCTGAACGGTTTCGACAACGAGTGATTCAATGCAGGGCTCGCTTATCCTTTCCATGGTGTCCTTAAACTCCTGCCTGTCCTCAGCCATTTTAATGGCACTTGCGGATATGCCTATGAGCCTTGCACCGTTCTCCTTTAGAATCCCTTTTTCCTCAAGCTCCATTGCAAGGTTAAGCCCTGTCTGCCCGCCCAGTGTCGGAAGGACTGAATCGGGCTTTTCTGCTTGAATTATTTTTGCCAGAGTCGGAACCGTCAGAGGTTCTATATATACCTTATCGGCAATGTCGCCGTCTGTCATAATCGTTGCGGGGTTGGAGTTGGCAAGCACAACCTCAACGCCCTCCTCACGCAGCGAGCGGCAGGCCTGAGTGCCCGCATAGTCAAATTCTGCCGCCTGCCCGATAATAATCGGACCTGAGCCGATGACCAAAACCTTTTTTATGCTTTTATCAACCATTGTATTTGCCCTCCCCAATCATTGATATGAAACGGTCGAACAAAAACGATGTGTTATGAGGGCAGGGCGATACCTCCGGGTAGAACTGCATAGAAAACCAAAGCTTTCCGTGGTAGACTATGCCCTCAACCGTTCGGTCATTGACATTAATACAGTTTATTTCCGCATTTTTAGGCAGCCCCTCGGAGCAGACAACATAGCCGTGATTCTGTGAGGTTAAAAAGGTTCTTCCCTCATTGAGAAGCTTTACGGGATGATTTGAGCCCCGGTGGCCGTATTTCATCTTAGTTGTCGAGCCGCCAGCGGCAAGGGCGGCCAGCTGATGACCCAGACATATTGCAAAGGTCGGGATGCCGTAATCATAAAGCTCTTTGACATTGCGGATTATTTGTGTGCAATCGGCAGGGTCGCCCGGACCGTTAGAGAGCACAAGCCCGTCAAACCCTCCGTTTATTATCTCTTGGGCATTTGTCAGGCATGGGAACAAGGTTATTCTGCACCCTCTGGCGGCAAGGGATCTCACAATACTATACTTTGCGCCACAGTCCAAAAGGGCAATATTAGGGCCGGTGTTTTCTGAACCAAATAAGCACGAATGCTCAACACTCACAGATTCCACCAGCCGGTCATGCTTAAAGCTCTTAATGACATTCAAGCAACGATTCATATTGGAAATGTCCTGCGTTATGACGCCTCTCATAGTTCCACTTTCACGCAGCTTCTTAACAACTGCCCTTGTATCCACATCTGCGAGGCATGGAATATTGTATTCAATAAGGATTTCCTCCAGCGACATTTCACTTCTGAAGTTTGACGGGGTCGAGCATAACTCATGAATAATAAAAGCACAGGGTTGAAGGCGAGTTGATTCAAAATCTTCACGACTGATGCCGTAGTTGCCAATCATGGGATATGTCATCACAATGCCTTGCCCTGCGTATGACGGGTCTGTCAGAATCTCCAGATAACCAGTCATCGATGTATTAAAAACAACCTCACAAGCGGTTTCATGAAAAGCGCCGCGCGTACTGCCTTCAAAAATTGAACCGTCCTCCAGAACCAAGTATGCCAACAAGCCTCACCATACCTCTCTTTGTCCTACTAACCAATTATTATAGCATATACATGAGAGATTTACATCAAAAAATTGATGATTTATTATGAAAACTTTTTTGTAAATAAGGGCGATTTTCTGTATAATATTCACACATAAGTATTTTAAGGAAAGAAGACCACGTTAAGCTGAGGCCTCAATTTTGCTTTATATCATCGAGAGTCAGCCCAAAGCTTGGGAGAAATTCCTCCACAAAGCAATCCGCCTCAGGCATATTCATCTGATGAATAATATTCATAATGGACTGCTTAGCCATTTTGAAATCCATGTTGCCCGCCTTTTCCTCCTCAATGCACTTTATGAGTGCGCTTATTTTGTCAGCCGCCTTGACAAAATCCCATAGGGGCTTGTCCTCCTCAAGTGCGAAAAAAAAGGGCCTGTAGTCCTCCTTTAAATCCTGCGGGAGCATATTTATCAGTGCGTCGCAGGCGCTTTTTTCAACCGTTTTATAGGCATTTCTGACCTGCTCATTATGATACTTCACAGGTGTGGGCATATCTCCCGTCAGACTTTCGGGCGCATCGTGGAAAACCGCAAGCAATGCTGCCCGCTCCGCATTTAGCCTACCGCCAAAACGCCTGTTGTGAATGAGCACAAGCGCATGGGCTATGATGCTGACCTCCAGGCTGTGCTCGCTGAGGTTTTCGTTATGGGCATTCCTCATAAGCGCCCAGCGGTTAATATATTTCATCCTTGAAATCATTGCAAAAAAGTGGTGCTTCTTCATTTGATTCTCCCTGTATTTAGTCTATATATAAATCCTTAACTCCGTCGAGGGAGCTGATACTGTCCCTGATAAGGTCCAGACCCTCCCCTGCCTTTGTGTAAACAAGGGCTTTAAGCACTAACGAAGATTTCTTTTTGAACTTACTGTCCTCCCCATCGGCATAAAGAATCTCGAGGGAATGAAGATTTGCTCCGCACTTTCTTATAATTCTGCCGATTTCGGGTGCCATTTCGTTGATATCCTCAACCTCAATATAGAGTGTTTTGCCCGTGTTGCCCTTTGAAACAACCTTTTTGAGTAGGTTGAGAGTTAAGTAGATAATAACAGTTGCTATAAGCGCACCCTGATAGAAGCCTAGCCCAACGGCAAGCCCTATGCATGAAACTGCCCACAGGCTTGCAGCCGTAGTGAGCCCCTTGACGCTGAAACCCTCCCTTAGTATTGTGCCTGCGCCAAGGAATCCGATTCCGCTAATAACCTGCGCGCCAAGCCTTGCAGGGTCAAGGTTTGTTTGCCCCTTATAAATCTCAAACATATACACAGAGGTTGCCATGACCAGTGCAGAGCCAACCGCAACAAGGATATGGGTTCTAAAACCCGCCGGCCTGTGTGAATGCTCACGCTCGTAACCTATAAACCCGCCGAGAATTGCAGCAACAGCGAGCTTTATTCCTGATTCAACGGTTATCCGAAAAGTCTGATTGTTCCATAAATCCAGAAGTATTTCTTTGATGCTCATATATGTACCCCTCCGCAAGGTGTAATAGCCATAGTGGTGAAAAATTCACATATTTTTTTCTCCTGCGTTTTGTAAACTGTAATTATATCACAATTTTTTCAAATTCGCAAGGGTAATTTAATTAAAATATGAATTCTTTTGTAAATATTTTGGCTTTTAATAAACATAGTATCTTCCGATATCCCATATTATGCGCCTGAAATAATGGCAAACTATATCGGGTGATTTAAGTTGGCAAAGATAACATTTGGAAATATTTATTATGAAAAGGATGTTTTCAATTATACCTTAGGCAAGGAGCTATTGCAGGCTCCCGTCATTTTTGTTGAGAACTGCAATACTCAGATTTAATCACAATTCTTTCGCGGAATTTGTCCCAAAAGGTCAAGGAGCAACTTATTATAGAAATAATCTATATGCTGAAAAAAATAAATTCAGGTACACTTTATTTTTTGTTCCGATTGAATTTTCATGCAATTGTGATATAATCATAACCATGCTTTGTGTATTAAAATCGGAGGAAATAAAATGACTTCAAAAAAGAGAAATCAGCAGATAATTCTTATAGTGGCGGCTGTCGTTGTTGTGGCAGCCCTGGTTCTGCTCGGCATAAAATTTTTCGGCGGCGGTAAGGCTGACAACGGCATTTCCACTACCGGAAACCAGACAACTCTTCCCACAACTCAGGGCAATAACTCGGCTGCAGTCAATCCCCTGACAGGCATTGGCGGATATGACCAAAAGTTTCTTGACAGCCGCCCTGTTGCCGTTATTATCAGCAACGCTCCTGCTGCCCGTCCTCAATGGGGGCTATCCACGCCTGATATCCTGGTTGAAGGGTTGGTCGAGGGTGGTGTTACTCGTATGCTCGGTTTTTATGCGAATGTCAGCGAAATCCCCGATAAAATCGGTCCGATAAGAAGCGCACGGCACGATTTCATCGAATTTGCTCAGGGCTTTGACGCATTTTTTATCCACTGGGGCGGCAGCACCTATGCATATAATGCTCTGCGTAACAAATCAAGGCATATTGACAATGTTGACGGTATGGCGGGGACATATTTCCACCGTGACAAAAACCGCACAAATGTCGGCATTGAGCACAGAGGGTATACAACAGGCAGTAATATTGAAAGAGCAATTAATGATAAGAAGTTCCGAACCGAAATCAAAGGCGAATATAAATCCCCCTTGAGCTTGAGCCCCGAGGGTTCGCCAATCACATATTCAGGGGGAGCCTGCCAAAGCATAAAAATTGAATTTTCCGGCAGCTTCAAGCACAAGTTTGTTTATGACCCTGAAAAGAAGCTTTATTTCAATTATTTTAACGGCAATGCCATGAACGACGCCAACGGAAAACAGAGCTCGGCGACAAATGTTATTGTCCTTTACTGTGGTATAAAAAGTATGCACGACAAAAAGGGCTGCATTGACATGGATTTAAGCTCAGGGAGCGGAATTGCGGTTTCAAACGGCACATATCAGAACATTACATGGAAAAAGGGCGGGTATGACGATGCACTCAAGCTCTATGCCCCTGACGGCAAGGAGCTCACGCTCAATGCCGGAAAATCCTATATCGGGCTTGTGCCGACAACAAAAAGCTCCAACACAGTGATTGAGTAATAATGCAAAAAGTCTGCCGGGCGTGGTTACACGCCCGGTTTTTTTGTTATATTGTTATTGACATCGAAGGGCTTTGTGAGGCGTTGCCTGCCGCATCATAGGCTGTAATCTCACCGATTCTTAATAAACTCTCTATTTAACGCTGTACTCCTTTTTTGACTCTTCAACTATTTTCATTATTTTTGAAAAATTATCCGCTATATTTGCCGCAGTTTTAGGACCCAGTGAGTTCGTTTCCTCATAATGCCTTCTGCCGAGCCTGTCAACCGCTCTGTTGAGATATGGAGCATCCCTGTCAAGCAAAAAATCATTGGGTGGCAGAACATAGCCCAGCTCATCGTTTGCAAGGCCGAAAACTAAAAGGTTTTCATCACCTGCAATCTCAACAAGAGGTGTCGGGTTGATTTCGGGGCTTCTGCCCTGTGCCGACTCCTCTGCGTTAAGGTAGCCGCCATATACAAGCTCGGGAAAAATCTCGCATGGGAGAAACAGTATTTTCAGCGAGTCGATTTCATAATATGTCATCTCAGTTTTCAACGCCCATTTCCTCGATGCCTGCCTACAGCCGTATCTGTCGGCCTTGAGTATGCCGGCACGGCAAGCTAGAGCCAGCACCGGATTATCCGCCTGACACATATACTCCTGCCTGATGAAATTTATTTTCGGAGTGAGCTTTTTTTCATCGGTTATTGAAAGAGCGTATTCGCCCAGCCTTCTGCCGATGCTTCTTGTGGATTCGAGCAGGCGGTTTTCTTTTCTTAGCAGCTGCTCATTGTCAATCTTCATGCTTATCATGCCGCCTATTGCACCAACACCGTAAAGGGTTTCTACCCCTTCCGTCTGCCTGATTCTCTCCCTGAGATAGCACGGGAAATCGGCACTGACAAGTGAGTTGCAGCCCTGTAGCGATTCCGAATGAGATGCAAAATTGAGCCAGAAAATCTCCCTTGTCCCGTCATTGGGTACAAAACGCAGGCGTGTCAATGCCTTTGAATAAACCTCTGGCAGCCTTATATCCTCCTGCATATCCGGCACCTCGATGCTGCCGTAATAGAGCGAGCCCTCACGCCTATCCTCATAGGCCTTGAATGCGGCGGATTTTGCGGCGTCAAAGACTATTCTCATAAACTTTGGGTCTCTGCCACTGAGCGGGAGCCTCCCCCAAATACCCATGGTGTCAATTCCCGCGTGATTATGCGTGCAGAAAACATTGATGTTGCGGCAACCTGTAATTCTGACAAAGTCGGCAAGCCCCTCTTTCAATGTGTTGACATCCTTGTTAAGAAGTCCGACAGCATCAAGCGATATCATCAGAACTCCGCCCCGCCCCGAGTTATCGTCAAGCCAAAGAGCATGGGCATATTGCGGGTCTATGACTCCCTTTGCAGGGTTGTTGGAGTTGTAGCCCGCAATATAATATTTTCGTTTCATGATATCGTCGGGCAGCATAACCTCTTTGCCAAAGCCTGCAGTAAAAAACTCCCCCCGTTGCTCGTCAACCATGTCGAAGACTCCCTGTTTAATGACCGGAGGAGCCTTCTTCCTGACAGCCCTTTTGCCGGAGGATACCATATATTTGTCAAGTGCCTTAAAAATCAGCTTTTGGCTGTTCATTTCTTCATCTTCTTTCTATAATTCATATCTAAAATAATTATAGTATTGCCTTAGCACACTGTCAAATATTTTTTGTATTGCCGTAAATTTCCAATTATGTTAATATCAATGTGGAATATTAAGTAAATAACGGAGGAAAGCGGCATGTTAAATCTGATAAAAAGCATCGTTTCGGTTATTTTATCTTTGGTTGCATTCTTTGTTTGTGTTTTCAGCCCACCAACCTTCGTTTGCCCTTACAATCTGAGCACATCAGAAGAAACGCCCATCAAGATAACTACGGGGGATTTTTATGTTTCGCCCGACGGGAGCAATAATAATGACGGCTCCTTTTCCTCCCCCTTCGCAACAATAGAAAGAGCAAGGGACGCTGTCAGAGAGCTTGATAAAACAGGCAGAAGCGGCATAACGGTGAGCATTATGGCAGGTGAATACCGTGTCTCCTCCATTGAGTTCACTAGTCGGGACCGTGCAACGCAGGCCTGCCCCGTCACCTACTGCGCCTACGGAAACGGTGAGGTAATAATTAACGGCGGCGTCACCCTTAAAAGTGAGGATTTTGAGCCTGTGAGTGGCAAAATGAAATCAAGGCTTTCAAAAGATGCGCGCAAAAATGTTGTTGAGCTTGACTTGGGCAAGTATTCACTGACCTGTGCCGACTGGGGCAAAATCTATGCTATCGGCTCCTTTAACACCGCAGACAAATATGACGGGGATACGACGGGGCCGATTTACTGTGAGCTTTTCTTCAACGACGAAAGAATGGCTCTTGCCAGATACCCGAACTCAGGTGAGTTCCTGAAAACAGGCAAAATAATCAGGGAGGGCGATGCCCGTGAAAAAACGGGAGTCAGCGGGGCAACGCCGGGCTGGGATGAGCTTCGCAACCCCTTGGGCGATATTTTCACGGCTGATTGGAAAACAGCTTGCAGAATGTCAAAATATGAAACGCTTGAGGATGTCTGGCTCTTTGGCTACTGGAAATACACATGGGCGGACTCCTCAACCCCGATAAAATCCTTCGATGCAAAAAAAAGGGCAATCGAAACGGAGTATGTCAGCATATGCGGTATAAAAAAGGATGCTCCGTATTACATATTCAATGCCTTTGAGGAGCTTGATGAGCCGGGTGAATGGTACCTAGACAGAGGCACGGGGATTCTCTATATGTACCCCGCCGAAGACCTCGAAGGCTCCTGCACTCAGCTTTCGCTTTCAACCGATAATATTATTAAGGTTACTAACGCACATTACCTCAACTTCAGAAACCTTACAGTCAAGGGAACCAGGAGCAATGCCATTGAAATTATGGGAAACAACAACACCGTTGACAGCTGCGTGATAAAAAATGTTTCCGGCAATGCTCTTATCATGAACGGATACAAAAATAAGGCGGTTAACAATGAAATAATGCACACCGGCAGGGGAGGAATAATCCTTGAGGGAGGGGACAGAGATACTCTCACGCCCGGCGGCTGCATTGCCGATAACAACCTTATACATGACTGGTCGGAGGTTTACCTGACCTATCAGTCGGCAGTCAACCTTTTGGGAGCGGGCAATGTATGCTCGCACAATGAGATATTTAATTCCCCCCACCAGGCAATAACCTACACAGGCAACAACCACATGATAGAATACAATGTCATTCACGATGTTGTTCGCCTTTCGGACGATGCGGGGGCAATTTATGCCGGCAGAAACTGGAGTATGTACGGGAATATAATAAGGTACAACTGCATTTATAATCTCGGTTCAAAGGAGCATCACCCGCAGGGAATATATATGGATGACGCCCTTTCGGGGCAAACAATTTTCGGCAATATCCTTATCAATATCCCTGACAATGCAATTGAAATTGGCGGAGGAAGAGACATTATCATCAAAAACAATATTATTATTAATGCCGGCAGACCCTTTTATTATGACGAGAGGGCAAGGGACGGAGCGCTCAAGGGCGGTTGGTTCGGGCATTGCACCGATTTGTGGAGCCATCTAAACACCTTCCCGTGGCAGGGTGATATCTGGAAAGCAGCCTACCCGAATCTGAGCAAAATCCATCTCAACACCGATAACAGCGAGAGCATTTGGTTTGCGCCCAACCCCGCAAACGGTTTTATTTCAGGTAATATTATTCTTGACAAGGACAAGGAGCTCGGCAGAGTGGAGGACAGTGTTTTTACCTTCAGCACAATTGAGGGAAACGCCATATATTATCGCAGAAAAAAGGGCATTTTCGTTAACCCCGAAAAGGGTGATTACAATATTAAAGAAGGCTCGGAGGTGTATGAAATAATACCCGATTTTGAAAACCTGCCCTTTGAGCAAATGGGCAGATATTAGAATTTCCGCTCCGTGGAAGCACGGGGCGGAATTTTTTTGCCGTGATTAAATTATTATCCGATTTTTCTTTTACTCATACCCTCTCGGTTTTTTGAAAGAATTAACGGCTCTCAAACGCTGCACCTAAAGCTGATTTCCTCTTATTTGTACTATCATAAAAAAATAAAACATATTCATCAAAGGAAAAAAGTATGAGGGGGTTGTAATCTATGAAGAAAGTAAGGGTAAGCCTACGGCCCATCGTCAATAATATAAACCTTCCCACTGTTTTGAAAACCGCAACACTACCCGGTGAACAAACAGAGAGGCTGTTTTTTGCAACTCAGCCGGGTGTAATCTATTATATGGGCGACAACGGGGCGGAAGTATTTCTGGATATCCGAAGCCGTGTATTAAGGCTTGGCGGTTATGATGAGCGTGGGCTTCTCGGGATGGCATTCCACCCGAGGTTCAATTCCAACGGCCTGTTTTATCTTCATTATTCCGTTGCGGGGACACAGGGCAGGGGGGCTCTCTCTGAAGACATAATTCCTAGCCCGTGTGAGCTTCAAACCTTGAATCTTGTGTGGCGCAACAGGGAAACACGATTTGACCATATAGATACCGTTGAGGAATGGAGTATGCAAAACGGTCAGCCCGGCAAACTCAGAACATTGCTCAATTTAAGGCGACCGTTTATGAACCATAACGGAGTCAATAGCTTGAACTTTTCACCTGAATCAGGAAGGCTCGTTTTGACCACCGGGGACGGAGGCTCGGGCTTTGACCCGTTTAATCTAAGCCAAAATGATATGGAAACTGCAGGCAAAATAATTGAAATTAATGTTAATAGTATCAATAGCATTGAGGACCAGCCCGCAGTTACCAGATTCGATGAGCTGGCGGCACCTGTTCGGGAAATGCTGACTCTGATTGCAAAGGGGGTTCGCAATATGCCCGGAATCTGCTACCAGAGGATGAATAATCAGTATTTAAAATATGCGGGAAATGTCGGTCAGGAGCTTGTTGAGTCGATATTTACATTTGTTAATTACAAGCCTATCCCCGTATCCCGGCTGGTTACAGCTATTCCTGACCCCATAGGCTTTATTAACTTCGGCTGGAGAGGCTGGGAAGGGGATTTCCCGACTTGCGTAGTTAGGAACTGCCCGAATAATGCCGTTTTAAACGAGAAAACCGTTGCCTATTTTGAAGAAGCGGCATTGACCTCGACACTGAGGCTTCAACCACTAATAAGCTATTATCACAGGGATCCCCGCCCCGACAGGGCAGGTGCAACGGCTCTTACCGGCATAACGGCTTATATGGGCAGAGCTATTCCGGATTTGACGGGATGCGTTCTTTTCACTGACCTTGCGGCAGAAAGAAACTCACAGCCAGCGAGAGGCTTCATGGCCTATACCACACCTCGGCAGGACTGCAAGCTAAATGATTTGAGTGTTATTGAAATAGATTTTGATTTTGGGCAGCAGCCGGCATATTTTGTCAGTCTCGGTTCAAATACTGACCAGACAAGGCTCTTTTTGGGTGTCTATACCTCTATGAGGGTTGCTGATTTGAACAGGGGCAGTATTTTTGAAATTATTCCTTAAAATTATTTTGATAAAAGCGTTGCTCAGGGCTTGACATTTTCAAAAAACTGAATTCTCATTCCGTTGGGATCCTTGATAAAAAAGAATCTTGAATGTTCGTTGGGCTGAATTGGCCCGCTCAAAATTTCAATTCTCTTTTCCCTTAGGAATTCAATCATCTCATCAACGGAATTGACCTCAAATCCCCATGAGATATCCGATCCCACATCGATTTCCCCTTTATTCTTATCCTCAATAAGCTCAATCTTTGTTTCTCCTTCCCCCAAAAACGCAATTTTCGTGGCAGGTCCGGCCTTAAATCTTCTCTCAACCTTCAACCCCACTACTTCCTCATAGAAGCTGATTGATTCCTCCAGATTTTTTACCTGCAGTGTGCTCCAGCAAAATCTCATTTAAATTCCTCCCGAATATATATCCTCAGGCGCAGGGGATTTCTCTCCTGTGCCGTTATTATCAATTGTGTGTATGAGCAGATGTTGCGGAGTCCCTCACCTTATTGTGCTCAATTTAACAATTCCTCCTGCGGAATTCTTGCAACTATTTCGTAGCCGTTCCCCTCTCCCAGGGGCTGAATAATCACCGTTTCCATTTCTTTAATCTGCCCTAAGCCGACACCTTCGGGGAAGCTGTGTGCGATTATGACCTTATTACTCCCCGCAGGCGGCGGCATTTCCATTCTGGAATCAAAGCCTTCCAGCGCCTCTCGCTGCTCCTGCGGATTTTCACCTAACCTGTAAACCCCATACCAAAAGTAGTCCGTCTGCACATTCGGCCAGCCAAATGCCAGAAGCGCCGTTTCCGCCGTTCTGCAAAAAGGACTTGCCTCGACAGGTAAGCTAATCGGAATGTTTAATCTTTGCAGTACCTGCCCGTAGTTTATAGCCTGCCTTCTCCCCTGCTGAGAAAGGTTCCTCTGCGTAAAGCAATTGCTAAAATCGAGATTGGGCAAATCCTCCCCGACATCGGCGTGGGCATGCCTTACATATAAAATATAGCCTCCGCTTCGCAGCAAATCCAACAACTCATTATTCAACTATTTCACCTTCGCTTTTTCATGATACTACTATCATTTATATTGCTCTGCTATTAAAAGCTGAACAAAAAAGCAAAGGCAACCGCCTGAAATACTTTATATCTTATCTCGACCAAAAAACGGCACCGAAAGCCAGGTGCTTGTTATATGAGCACTGAAATCACCTTATATGCAAGATACGCAACATAGAGCAATAAGAGGAGAATACCTGTTGGACGCTTGATTGCTTTTCGTGTCCATGAAACTATTAAGACAAAAGCTGTCAGCGCAATCATGAGGGCTACATCAAGCCACAATGCTAAATCCACACTTATCGGCGAAAGAACTGAAGATAAGCCGAGCACAAGCAGGATATTGAAAATATTGCTGCCTATACAGTTGCCCAAAACAATTTCGGGCTCTTTTTTTATGGCTGCCATTATGCTCGTTATGAGCTCCGGCATGGTTGTGGCAATAGCTACAACAGAC
>JAAZFZ010000075.1 GCA_012511485.1 Clostridiales bacterium
GTCAACTCCTCAATCCTATGAGCACACCAGCCTGCAACCCGCGCAACCGTAAACAAGGGCGTAAACAAATCCTCCGGGATTCGCAGAGCCTTATAAATCAGACCGGAATAAAGGTCAACATTAGCACAAATCTTTTTCTTTTCGCCCTTCACCTTTGCAAAAATCTGCGGGGTGAGCATTTCAACAAGCTCAATGAGCTTGAATTCATCTCCAAGCCCTGCCCTGACCGCAAAGTCCCTGGCATTTTCTTTAAGAATGACCGCTCTTGGGTCGGAAATAGTATAAATGGCATGACCCATTCCGTAGATGAGCCCTGAACCGTCACCGGCCTTTTTGTTGATTATTCTCTCGAGGTAATCGGCAACCTGACCCTCATCTGTAATATCGCTGATTTCCTCCTCCATTATGCGGAACATCTGCGTAACTTTAAGGTTTGCACCGCCGTGACGCGGGCCCTTGAGCGCACCTATGCCTGCGGCTATTGCGGAATAAGTATCCGTCCCGCTGGAGGAGAGAACCCTTGTTGCAAAGCTTGAGTTGTTGCCTCCGCCGTGTTCTGCATGGAGAATCAGGCAAAGGTCGAGCAGTTTTGCCTCCTCGTCGGAAAAAGTTCTGTCAGACCGAATGGAGTAAAGAACGGATTCAGCCGTGCAGTGCTCCTTTTTAATCGGGTGTATATACATACTCTTGTGATAATAATGGCGGCGCTTGACCTGATATGCATATGCCATAATGGTGGGGATCTGTGCAACAAGCTGAATTGACTGCCTGAGCACATTTTCAACAGAAATATCATCGGGGTTTTCATCATATGAATATAATGCCATGACTGAGCGGGCAAGCTTATTCATAACATCGGGTGACGGAGCCTTCATTATCATATCTTCAATGAAGTCCTCGGGCAGCTCACGGCACTCAGCGAGAACATTTCTGAAATTATCAAGCTGTGTTTTGGTGGGCATCGAGCCAAACAGCAACAGCCATGCAACCTCTTCAAAGCCAAAACGGTTTTCTTTCCTGCAGCCGTCGACAATTTCATTGATATCAATGCCGCGGTATACTAACCTGCCTTCATTAGGAACACGCTCACCGTCACTTACATAATAGCCCGAAACGCTGCATATGCGGGTAAGACCAGCCATGACTCCCGTTCCGTCTGCATTACGAAGCCCTCTTTTAACGCTGAACCTATCAAAATCGTTTATATTTATTTTGTTATGTTTATTTAATTCCTTACATAGTTTTGAAAGAGAATCATTGGAAATGGGCGAGATATAATTTCCCATCTAAGCACCACTTTTCGAATAAAATTGATTTAGTCTTTATTTTACAGCAAAACTCATAAAAAAGTCAAGATAATTATTTCAATATTAAAACAAAGGAGGATATTATGAAAAACATCGGATTGATAGTGCTACTCCTTGTTATCACTATGGTTCTGACTCCTATAGCGGCTTTGTCGAGCACGGAGCCGAGTGCCGAGGAAAAAATCACCGTTGCCGAAGATGTGACAAAAAAACCAAACAAAACGAACTCCGAAACAACTCAGAAGGAGTCCGACAATGCGGGGAAATCGATAAAGGTTCTCCGCACTGTTTCGGGTACCGTCGAAACGCTCTCAGAACTCGAATATGTTGTGGGTGCCGTTGCGGCTGAAATGCCCGCATCCTACCATGAGCAGGCCCTCATGGCCCAGGCGGTTGCCTGCTACACCTATGCCCAGCGAATGAAGCTCCAGCAGTCCGAAAGCCCCGACAGTACACTTAAAGGGGCCGCAATTTCAGACGAAAGCACCTCACATCAGGGATATCTCTCTGCAGCCGAAAGAAAAACAAAATGGGGCGACAAATATGACGAATATGAAAAAAAGATAGAGAATGCCGCTTCTCAGGTTCTGGGTCAGGTCATGACCTATGAAAAGGTACCGATAATAGCGGCTTTTCATGCAATCTGCCCGGGCAGAACGGAGGAGGCAACAGTCTTTTGGGGACAAAGTATACCCTACCTTGTCAGTGTTAAAAGTGACGGCGACAAGCTCTCACCAGATTACACGGATACTCTTGCGCTGACATGCGAGCAGTTCAAGCAGGCTCTCACGAAAATAGAAGGCGTTACGCTAGGTGACGATTTGACAAAATGGGTTTCGGAAATCAAAACATCACCCGTTGGGACAGTCACATCTATAAAAATTGGCTCAAAGGTTCTCACTGGCAAGCAAGTGCGAACAGCACTCGAGCTCAAGAGCAATGTATTCACCATTTCACTCACGAATAAGAGTTTCACAATCAAAACGACGGGCTACGGTCATGCGGTGGGCATGAGCCAATACGGAGCCGATTTCATGGCAAGGCAGGGAAGCAAATATGACGAAATTCTAAAGCATTACTATTCGGGCATAACACTGATGAAAAGCTAGAAACATAATAATCAAAACAGGGGCTGTCCATTTAAAATGACAGCCCCTTAAAGCAATTTTCCTTATTCCTCGGGTATAAACGCCCTGTGAACGGCATTGACGGCTCTTTCGGCGTCACTTGCACTGATAAGAACGGATATCTTAATTTCACTCGTTGATATCATCTGAATATTAACATCAACGCTGAACAGCGCTTCAAACATCTTTGAAGCGGTGCCCGGGTGAGTTTCCATGCCTGCTCCAACAACGGAAATCTTCGCCACATCACGGTCGCAAACAATCTTTTTTCCGTCAAGCAGGTTAAAGTTCTCGAGCAGCTCAACCGCCTTGGGGCCGTTATCACGGCTAACTGTAAATGAAATATCCTTCGTATTGTCACGCCCGACGGATTGCAGGATGATATCGACATTGATTCTTTTTGCCGCAAGCTTGCTAAAAATTTTAAATGCAATACCGGGCACATCGGGGACTCCGATTATCGAAATTCGGGCAACATTCGTGTCCTTTGTAACTCCTCTGACAAGCATTTTTTCCATCTTCGCTACCTCCTTAACAATCGTGCCGGACACAGGATTCAGGCTTGAGAGCACTTCAAGCTCCACATTGTATTTTTTAGCCATTTCAACTGAACGGTTGTTGAGAACCTGTGCGCCCAGAGTTGCAAGCTCAAGCATTTCATCATAGGTTATCTCGCTGAGTTTTTTCACTCCCTTGACCTTATGCGGGTCGGCGGTATAGACTCCCTCAACATCGGTGAATATCTGGCAGCGGTCTGCCCGCAGTGCTGCAGCTATTGCAACTGCACTGGTATCCGAGCCGCCCCTGCCCAGAGTTGTGATATCGTCATATTTACATAAGCCCTGAAATCCCGCAACGATAACAATATTCTTTTTGCCCAGCTCAAGCAAAAGCCTGTCTGTCCTAATCGACTTTATTCTGGCACTGCCGTATTTTGAATTTGTTTCAAACCCCGCCTGCCAACCTAATAGTGAAATTGCCGGATAGCCCAAGGAATCAATCGCCATTGAAAGAAGAGCTATCGAAATCTGCTCACCGGCGGAAAGGAGCATATCCATTTCTCGCTTTGTGGCTTTCGGATTAATCTCCAGTGCCTTTGTAATCAAATCATCCGTAGTGTTGCCCTGAGCGGAAACAACAACAACAACATCATTGCCTTCTTTATAAGTATCGGTAACTATTCGTGCAACATTCATCACATGTGCAGCGTCAGCAACGGAGCTGCCTCCGAATTTTTGAACAATCAGTCCCATACTAAACCCCCAATACTCAGTGACATATGTCACTTTATCAGCTATATATTATACTTAAATTAATAATCGGATATTCTTATTACAGAAAGAGGTTCTATTGCGTGAAGGGTTTCAAGCCTTGTCAAAAGCTCCCTCTCTGTCGCCACGGGTGTTACGAACGCAAGCTCCTGTGCGGACTCCTTTTCCCTGTTGAGCAGTTTAATTTCACCGAAAACCTTTTGAGCCGCATCAATTGCCAAGGCACGGTTCTCCACCTTCGCTCTGATATAGAGTGCCGTTTTATCATCAAGGTAATCTGAAACATAGCCTGCCTCGCTGTCGTCCCAACCGAAAAGCTTTTTCGTTTCGACATGCTTTGCACAGTCGATAACATCTGCGACAACTGCGCTGGCAGTCGGCATTTTGCCCGCTCCCCTGCCATAGAAAACAACATCGCCTATTGCGTCTCCCCTGACAAGTATGGCATTGAAAACATCATCCACTCCTGCGAGCTGGCTGTGCTTCTGGACTATGCAGGGGCTGACCATTGCAGAAATCTTATCGTCAGAAAGCTTCACAGCACGGCCGATAAGCTTGATTACTCCGCCCCAGCTTTCAGCATATTCGACATCCTCAAGATTAATTTTTGAGATGCCCTGAGTAAAAACACTCTCGGGATAAACATGCTTGCCAAAGCACAGTGAAGCAAGGATGCAGATTTTTCTGCAGGCATCAAGCCCTTCAATATCGGCAGTGGGGTCTTTTTCGGCATATCCGTTATCCTGAGCAAGCTTCAAAGCGTCCTGAAAGCTCATGCTGTTTTCAATCATCATTGTGAGGATAAAATTTGTAGTGCCGTTTAGTATACCCACTATTTCATTAATTTCATTTGCCGCAAGGCATTGGCTTATCGGCCTGATAATCGGGATGCCGCCGCCCACGCTTGCCTCAAAAAGAAAGTTGACATTCTTTTCGGTTGCAGTTTTGAGCAGCTCATAGCCCTTTGAAGCGACAAGCTCCTTGTTTGAGGTTACAACGCTTTTACCTGCTTTAAGGCATGCCAGCACATAATCATACGCAGGGTGAAGGCCGCCCATAGTTTCAACCACTATGCCGACATCAGGGTCGTTAAGAATCAGATTAAAATCCTTAATTATCAATTTTTCGTTTGCATCACCCGGAAAATCGCGTAAATCAAGAATATATTTGAGTTCGAGCTGAGATTGTGTGCTCTTTTTGACAATGCTTTCATGATTCTTGTCAAATAACTCGGCAACACCGGAGCCAACAACGCCATACCCCATTATTGCTACATACATATTTACCGCTCCTTGATTATGTACTTAATAATACCGCATTATTTTAACACAAATAATTAGTTTAATAAAGTGTTAATTAAAACTTTTTGTAAAAAACTAAAATATGATTGTGTTTTCTGGAATAATGGAGTAAAATAATAATAATATTTTGTTGTAGAGGTAAAAACAATGACAAAGGTTGAACGAAGAAAAGAGACGCTTATAAATGCAGCCTTCTA
>JAAZFZ010000076.1 GCA_012511485.1 Clostridiales bacterium
AGAGGGTTTCTGTTCCTGGGTGAATACCGAGACGGGCAAAGTAGTCAGCTACTTCAGAACATATTCATTTATTGTAACCGACAGTGTGGAACTTGAAGCCGTTTATTCAGAAAATGTTTCCGCAGGTGTTGCTCTTAACATCACTAAGGCAGTTACCAATGCCGCAACAGATACCATTTCTTTCTACTCAGAGAGAAGCATTAAGGGCTACAGCCTTGTTGAAAACGGAATTATTGTTACAAATAATGCTACTACTGCATTGAGTGACGAAGCATTTGTAATCGAAGGAACGGATGTTCTCAAAGCAATGAGCTCAAGCACAGCTTCTGCCGGTACATTTATTGCTAATAAGCGCAATGCGGGTGCAGGCGTTGAATGGTTTGCAAGAGCTTATGCAATTGTTATGAATGCGGATGGCGAAATCATTACAGTTTACAGTGCGGTAAAATCAGCTCAAATCTAAGGTGATATCAATGAAAAAAGATTACAGTTCCCCTCAGTTTGAGGCAGAGACTCTTGAAATTGAAAATGTCATTACATCCAGCTCAGGTGAACCCGGATTAGACCTAGGTGATGAGAATGATGTTTAAATTCAAGAGCAAAGAGTAAATAATACATTTGGAGGTAGGCAAATGAAAAAGTACGAAAGACCCGAACTTGATGTTGAGCTTTTCGATGTTGAAGATGTCATCACCGCCAGTGGTACAACATCAGATGACGATGCTGGCGATCCGAATCCCACAATGGACCAGACGGACATCTAAAAGTATTCTCAATTTGCATCAGGCAGGCAGATTATATCCGCCTGCCTGAAGGCATTTTTGGTGCGATTTTTTATCAGTGCTGGAGGGCATAAGTATGGCATTTTATAGTATTGCCGGTTTAAATGTAAGCTACAGCTCAATATTTGAACATTCGGCATTGAGAAGTAAAAAGTATGAGATAGGCGACATTAATAAATCAGACATTGAAGTCAGTGTCGGTGAGGCAGAAATATCAGCTCTGCTTAAACGAGCACCCAATCTGACGCCCGGAGAAGCAGAATATCTCCTGCTAGGTTCGGCATTTTATAGCGCCTTGCTCGATTACGGCGGTTTTTTTCTGCATTCCTCTGCCGTCATGGTTGACGGGGAGGCTTATCTTTTCTCTGCACCCTGCGGCACGGGCAAATCAACTCACACACAGCTTTGGCTTAGATATTTTGGTGAACAAAGAGCACAGATTCTCAATGACGACAAGCCAGCAATCAGGTTGTTCGACGGTAGAATTATGGCTTGTGGCACTCCCTTCAGCGGAAGAACCGACCTTAGTCAGAATAAAATTGTGCCGGTTAAGGGGATATGCTTTATTGAGCAAAGCCCACAAAATCGGATTATACAAATGCCCTCTTCAAAAGCAATTGTGGCAATACTTAACCAAACTATCAGACCTCGCAACATTGAAAAAATGGATAAACTGCTTGCCATTATCGAAAAGGTAATAAAATCCGTTCAAATCTATAAAATGGGTTGCAATATTAGCTTTGAGGCTGTAGAATTATCTTATAATACTATGAAAAACGTTTAGAGGAGCTATGATGAAAGCTAAAGAAGGTTTTGTCCTGCGCAAGGTGGCTGACAATTACATAATCGTTGCCGCAGGGCGTGCTTCGCTGGACTTTTCAAAGGTAATAAACCTTAATGAAACGGGCGCTTTTTTGTGGAAACTGCTCGAAGAAGGAACAACCCTTGAAAAAATGTCAGAAGCACTGCTCAATGAATACAATGTTTCACCAAAGGCAGCTCAAAGGGACATCGAAATATTCGTTGAAAAGGTTAGGCAGCAGGGCATGCTTGAATAAATGTTAGGAAGATGAGCATTGATAATAAAGGATTCCGATAAAAGTACATTCAAATGGCTTTACAATTCCTCTAAAAAACAGGTGCCGGAGATTATTGCCCTTATCGTTGTTTACTGTCTGTTTTCATCCATGGTCATTATCATGGCATGGCTTTCAAAAGGTCTTGTTGACAGTTCGGTCAGCGGCAATCACAGCCAGCTTATAAGATTCATGATAATTGTCGGAGCCGTAGTTATACCCAGATTGCTGTTAAGCTTTAAATATAGGGGGCTTAATGAGCATTCGAGAGCAAGGCTTGAGATTCTGCTCAGGCAAAAAATCTTCACATCCATTCTTCAAAAGGATTATTCAAGAATATCTGATTATCACAGCGGCGAACTTTTGAACCGTTTGATAAATGATATAGGCGTGATTGTTGACGGAGCTATTTCTATTCTCCCGAGTCTTTTCGGGCTTCTGACCAAGCTTTTGCTTGCCTTTTTTGCTCTCTTTTCAATCGAAAAGAAGTTTGCTCTTGTTTTTGCTGCGGGCGGTGTCTTGATATTTGTTACAACAAGAGCTTTCAGGAAGGTTATGAAGCGATTACATAAGGATGTGCAGCAAACAGAGGGTGTTTCCCGCTCGTTTTTTCAGGAGGCACTTGAAAATTCGCTTGTGATAAAAGTCTTCGGAGCGGAAAAATCAGTTTTGAAGAAGTCGGGTAACCTTTTGGACTTAAACTATAAAAAAAAGATAAAAAGAATACTGGTGAGCATTTTCGCCAACCTCGGCATGAGTGCGGTTTTCAATGCAGGCTATTATTTCGCATTTTTCTGGGGAGCTTACGGTATCTATACAACCGCCATAAGCTATGGCACACTGACAGCCGTTTTACAGCTTGTCAACCAGATACAGTCGCCCGTGTCCGGCCTTTCAGGGCTTATCCCCAGATACTACAGTCTGATAGCGTCGGCAGAAAGGCTAATTGAAATCGAAAATTTGCCTAGGGAGGCCGAATATGCATCAACAGTTACGGATATAAACGACTTTTACGAAAAAATAAATTCAATTGAGTTTAAAGATATTACCTTCGCATACAAAAATGAAACCGTGATTGAGGGCACAAGCCTTTCCATTAAAAAGGGCGAATTTGTGGCTGTTGCGGGCATTTCGGGCATCGGCAAGAGCACTCTGCTCAAGCTTCTGTTAGGCGTATTAATTCCAAACACAGGCAGCATTTATTTTAATCTCGGCACATCGAAAAGGAAAACGGATAAGGGCGTCAGGGGGCTTTTTGCATATGTGCCTCAAGGTAATATGCTGCTCTCCGGCACAATTCTTGAGAATGTGACCTTCCTTAACAATAATAAGACTGATAAGGAAATAAGAGACGCCATCAGGATAAGCTGCATGGACTCTTTTGTGGATGAATTGCCCGACGGATTGAATACAGTCATAGGCGAGAGAGGCAAAGGTCTTTCGGAGGGGCAGGTTCAAAGAATAGCAATTGCAAGGGCAATTCTCAGCGGCGCGCCCATCCTTCTACTTGACGAGGCAACCGCTGCTCTTGACGAAAAAACCGAAAAAAAGCTGCTTGAAAACATCAGACAGCTTGAAAACAAAACCTGTATTATTATATCTCACAAACACGCAGCCATTGAGGCATGTGATAAAGAAGTCAGAATAGTTGACAAGAAAATTGTTTTGATGCAGGAGAGTGCAAAATGAAAATCAAAGAAGGATACAAGCTTCGCCGGGTATGCGACAGTGCTATCGTTGTGGCTGTCGGCAAAGCTGTTGTAGATTTAAACGGGCTTGTTACCCTTAATGAAACAGGCGAATTCCTCTGGTCAATTCTTGAAAACGGCTCCGAGCCTGAGGAGCTTGCCCGTGCTCTTTCTGAGGAATACTCAATTGATGCACAGCAGGCAAAAACCGATACGGAAGATTTTATTTTACAGCTCAAAGGGGCAGGTATTGTTGAATAAGGTGATAGAGTTAACGGAAGTTACACCTGTAATTGAGGAGATTTTTGATAAGGGCGGCTCGGTTTCATTCGTGAGCAGGGGCACGAGTATGTTGCCGTTAATCGGCAATAACAGGGATAAGATTACCATTGTAAAATACTCGGGAATGCTAAAAAAGAATGATGTTCCCCTTTACCGAACGGCGGACGGCAAATTCATTCTCCACAGGATAATAGGGGAGGATGAGAACGGCTATATTACCCGTGGAGATAATCGTTGGTGTGTTGAAAAGGGGATAAAAGAGTGCAACATTATAGCAGTACTCAAGGGTGTTGAAAGAAAGGGCAAATATATTGACTGCCTGAGCAGAAAATATAAAGCCTACTGCCTGTTCCTTCCGCTTATCAGATGGATTCGCAGAATATATTTCGGAACACGCAGTAGACTTCATTTTTAATACAAACTAATCTAAATTATATTTTTGCTTTGTAACCCTTAGCCTTGCCATAGCTCTGGCCAGGGCTATTTTTGAGCCTTTATACTCATTTATGCTTCGCTGCTGGCGCAGCTTTTCCTCCGAGCGTCGCTTGGATTGCTCGGCTCGTCTGATATCAATGTCCTCCGGCCATTCGCAGGCCTGAGCTAAGAGAACAGTGCCGAGCTTACTGACCTCCAGAAACCCTTCTGAATTAAACGCTTCTCTCCACTCACCGTCAATTTTCATTTTAAATGAACCCACGACCAGCGGCGCAACAATAGGCGCATGGTCAGCCAGAATTGCAAGCTCTCCATCAGGGGCGGTTATAATAAGAGCCTCAACCTGCCCGCTGAAAAACTCACGCTCTGGTGGCAGAATGTCAAGCTTATAGGTTTTGCTCATGAGCCTTCAGCTCCTCCGCTTTTTCTTTTACCTCGTCGATATCACCAACCATATAAAAAGCCGACTCAGGCAGGTCATCAACATCACCGTTAATTATTGCCTTAAAGCTTCTTATTGTATCCTGCAGTGGAACAAAACGCCCGGGCATTCCCGTAAACACTTGTGCAACATTGAAGGGCTGCGAGAGAAAACGCTGAATCTTCCTTGCACGGTAGACAGTGTTCTGGTCATCCTCCGAAAGCTCCTCCATGCCCAAAATAGCAATAATATCCTTCAATTCACTGTATCTCTGCAGGCACTCCTGAACCCTTCTAGCAGTTTCATAGTGCTCGACACCAACGATGTGTGGATCCAGAATCCTCGAATTTGACTCCAGCGGGCTAACTGCGGGGTAGATACCCATTTCCGAAACCTGCCTTGAAAGAACGGTTGTAGCATCAAGGTGTGAGAAAATTGCCGCGGGTGCGGGGTCGGTCAGGTCATCTGCAGGGACATATATGGCCTGCACGGATGTAATAGAACCGCTTTTTGTCGATGCAATTCTTTCCTCAAGCTCACCCAGCTCAGTCGAGAGTGTCGGTTGATATCCGACGGCAGAGGGCATCCTGCCCAGAAGAGCCGAAACCTCATTGCCTGCCTGAACATATCTGAAAATATTATCAATAAAAAGAAGAACATCCTTGTTCAACTCATCCCTGAAATATTCAGCCATTGTAAGCCCCGTGAGTGCAACACGCATACGGGAC
>JAAZFZ010000077.1 GCA_012511485.1 Clostridiales bacterium
CCAGTTGTACCTACGCTGAAATTCATAAATCTGAAACACAACATCGGATTCAGGTCTAAGAAGCTGAGATAAGGGGTATTTTTTTATTCTGTTTATCATCCTATTACCTCCAACCTCGCAAATAAGAATTGACGCTATCTAATCCTATTATATTATAAATGTCCTAATATATTGAATTATATTTCAAACTCATACGAATGTCAATATGTAGAGTGCAAATCTTTACAATATTTTTACCTTATTTTTATTAATTATAACCAAAGCATTGCATAAATATGCAGAAAATGTAAACACACTAATTGAGCAATATGCACAAAAAAGACAAAAAATTGTCCAATTCAACAAAAAGCGACAAGAAAATGGATAAAAATAGGGCGGGGAACCTTTTTATTTCCTCGCCCTTTACACACAAGATATTGTAATCGATTACATTAATAATTATAGTCCTAAACCTCAACCTTGTCAACCTCTTTATAAGGTGCAAGGGTTGAAACCATTTTCACATCCGCTTTTGAATTGTTGATGCAGTAGTGTATTTCACCCGGCTCGATATGGATGAGGTCACCCTTTTTCAGGTGATTGACCATTCCGTCAACCACAATGTCAATCTCTCCGTTAAGGATGAAGAAATTCTCCTCCATAGTGTTGTGGTAGTGAGCCTTAAAATCCTGCCCCGATTTAAACTGCACGAGTGCAAAGTTCATGCGGGGGCCTTTCATAAGGTATTTGGGGCCGCTTTCGCCGAAGCGATACTCTTTTTCATTTTCATTAACAATAAACATAATTTTCCTCCCAAAATAGTATAGCGCGATATAGTTTAAACGGCAGCATATCTTACAGACCCGGTGCAATCCACATATTTCGGGTCATCTTTTTGTCGCTGAGCTCAAGCTGCGCCTTGTAAACCTCTCGCCACACGGGGTACGTTTTTTCATAAATTGCATGATTTTCCATATTCGGCTCATAGGTTTTATCCCAGCGCACAAGGCTGCGTGCAGCCGAGGGTATATCGTCAAAAATGCCTATGCCGTAGCCTGCAAGAATCGCCGCACCCAGAGCGGTTGCCTCTTTTACAACTGGCACCTTGACGGGAAGACCGAGCACATCGGCAAGAATCCCACACCAGAGCGGGCTTTTTGAAGCACCGCCGGCAAAAACAATCTCTTTTGGCATATTCCCCGTGGATTCGCGCACAAGGTCGAGATGACCTTTTGTAACCATTGCCGTATTTTCAAGAATAGCCCTGTAAAAGGTATAGCGGTTGAATTTTTCAGGCTCAAGCCCGAAGTTCGTGAAGGTCGGCGCTGCGTGCTTCCAGCTTATGAAGTTCATAACATCCGAAAATGCACACATCATCCCATAGCAGCCTGTGGGAATTTTTTTTGCACGCTCGTCCATAATATAGTATGCATCTTTTCCCTCTTTAAGACCCTCCTGCTTTTCCAGATGGCAAAAAGCGTCACGGAACCAGCGCATTACAAGGCCGGGCTTGAAAGCAAGTGCCTCATATTGCCAGACACCTGGCACTGCATGGCAGTTCACACGCACACGGCAGTTTTTGTCTGTTTTTCCGCTGCTTGTATTGAATTCATATTGCCAGAAGCTACCGCCGAAAACAGCCGCCTGATTCGGGTCAACCGTGCCGACACCCACGCAGCCGAGCTGAGCGTCACCGCCGCCTACAACAACGGGAGTGCCTTCTACAAGCCCCGTTTCTGCTGCACCCTTGGCATTGACCTTTGCGATTACTTCACCGCACTCTCGCACGGGAGGGAAGATGTCCGTTCTCAGCCCGCATTTTTCGGCAATGGAAGAGTCCCAATCTCTTTTCTGCAAATCAAAAATGCCTGTTGTGGAGCCGTTGCTGGGCTCAACCTCAAGAACGCCTGTCATTTTATAGATTAGCCAGTCATTGAACATCCCGACTTTTGAAAACTTAGAATAAACCTCCGGCATTTTGTTTTTTACCCACAGGATTCTGGGCAACGCACCCAATGCATAGGTCTGACCTGACTCGGTATATATTTCCTTTTCAAGCACCGGGTTAAGGTGAATCAATTCACCCACTTCATCTGTGCTGCGGGCGTCAATATTGGCACATGCCCAGATTTCCTTGCCCTGAGCGTCATAAAGCACAATTCCTTCACGCATCGAGGTTGTTGAAACGGCAGCAATGTCGGCAGGGTTAATCTGAGCCTGCTTGATTACTCCCTTTATGCAGTCCGAGGCGAGGAACCAGTTATGGGACCAGTCAAAATCCATACTGCCGGGCCAGCGAGGGTCTTCCTTGTGCTCCCATTCATGCTGCACCACGCCTACCTGACTGCCCTTTGTATCAAAAAGCACTGCACGTACACTGCCGGTACCGGCATCAATTGCCATTAAATATTTCTCCGCCATTTAACTGCCTCCCGAATTTTTATAGAAGTATTTTATGTGCAAATTCAGCAAATATTAAAAATGTATTTTTATGTGTAAATTCGGCAAATATAATATACGAATTCGAGTTTAATTCCGACTTTAAAGCAACTGGAGTGCCGTTTTTTCATATTGTAGTCCACACTGCCGCATCCATGCTTAAACTTTTCAAAATTCAATCGACTATAAATACAAATATCGTTACAGATATTAACAAGCAAATCTTTTGTTTTGTTATTCAATCTGGGATGGAGGGTAAAGAATGGCACAGAAAAACCAGACGCCGAAAAATGTGCCAATGGTTTGTGTAAAAGGCATTTATAAATCCTTTGGCATGAATACCGTTTTGAAGGGTATAGACCTATCGGTAAACCCGGGCGAGGTGGTTGCACTAATCGGCGGAAACGGTGCCGGCAAAAGCACCCTGGTGAAAATCATTATGGGTATTTACCAACAGGATAAAGGCGAAATAGAGATTTCGGGTCAAAAAGTCAACCTTAACAAACCGTCTGTTGCGCTTGCACACGAAATATATATGGTTCCCCAGGAGCCGATGCTTTTTCCCAACATGACGGTTGAGGAGAATATAATTATCGGCTTCAACGAAAAGACATCAGACCTTCACAAACGCCTTATTGAACTCATGGAGGAAATAGGCTGGCATCTCGATTTGCACAGGAAGGCCAGCAGCCTTTCCATAGCAGAACAGCAGCTAGTTGAAATACTGCGTGGGCTGATGCGCAATGCGCATTTATTGATTTTGGACGAGCCTACGAGTGCGCTGACATTTGACGAGGTCAAAAGCCTTTTCAGATGTGTCAATGATTTAAAAGCAAAGGGTATAGGAATTATATATATCACACACCGCCTGGGCGAAGTCTTTGAAATTGCAACCCATGTTGCGATTCTTCGTGACGGAACTGTTACTCTCGGAGGCTCTGTCGGCGATTTCACTCGTGAGATGCTTGTCCAGGGTCTT
The DNA here is from genome assembly GCA_012511485.1 of Clostridiales bacterium. Classification (GTDB taxonomy): domain Bacteria; phylum Bacillota; class Clostridia; order Oscillospirales; family Acutalibacteraceae; genus JAAZFZ01. The sequence goes on from JAAZFZ010000077.1 coordinate 3,398, forward strand.
TTACCTACTGATGCTCATGGCAATCAAGCAAAGGAGAGTGCGGGCAGCAAAACTGTCATTGACTACACAGGGCTTGCGCCTGTGCTTGAGCTTAGGGATTTCTCGGGCTACGGTTTCAGTAACATTAATTTAAAAATATATCCCGGCGAGATTCTTGGTGTAGCTGGTGTTGTTGGAGCAGGCATAACAGAGCTTGCCTCAACCATATTCGGGCGGGATAAGGTGCTAGGCGGCAAGGTTATCCTCAACGGAAAGGATATCACCGGTCTTCCCACCGCAAAGGTGCTTGAGCAGGGAATAAACTATGTGCCGGAGGATCGCCACCTGCACGGCCTGTTTAAAATCAGAGATATTGCAGAAAATACTACCTCATCTGTGCTTTATCGCAATATTATGGGCAAACTATTTGTCAACGGCAGGTACGAGCACAACGAAACTCAAAGGTATATTGAGAATTTCCGTATCATGGTTACGGGACACGACCAGCCTGCGGGCAGCCTTTCGGGAGGAAATCAGCAAAAGGTGGTTATTGCCCGTTCACTTATTACAAAGCCAAAGCTAGTAATACTGGACGAGCCGACCCGCGGTATAGATGCAGCTGCCCGTGGTGATGTTTACAAAATTATTGCTCAGCTGCGCAGCGAAGGAGTTTCCATCATGCTCATTTCCTCCGATATGGAGGAAATAATTGAGCTTTCTGACCGTGCCGTAACGGTATATC
>JAAZFZ010000078.1 GCA_012511485.1 Clostridiales bacterium
CCGTCATCAGAGAAAGCCACAGAACCCGCCGCCTTCAGTGAGGCAAAGTCAGTGAGTCTTTCACCCTTCAAGCCGACAGTCACGGAACCGACGGGTCATACTCTTACCTTAGCTTCATTTGCCTTTGAAGGAATAGATTTTATGGTGGCAACATAATCGGACACGGGGTTGGTATTCGGCATTGCGACAATTGATGTTACGCCGCCGGCAGCAGCTGCATCACAAACGGAGTTAATATCATCCTTATGGGTAAACCCGGGGTCTCTGAGATGAACATGCATATCAACCAGCCCCGGTGCTGCAATGAGCCCGGTTGCATCTATGACATTTTCGGCCTCCATCGTAAGGTTTTCTCCTATGGAGATAATTACGCCGCCGCCGACATAGATATCCCCTTTTCTGTCAAACTCACCACTTGGGTCAATGATTCTGGCATTTTTTATTAAAATACTGCCCATAAACAAATCCTCCTCAAATCAGGGAATTGCACAAAATCTATTCTTCACTTTCTCCATTTTCACCGTCTAATATATCACCTATTGCATCAATTAAACCGCCGGCAGCGGAGCAGGAGGAGCAGGTCGCCGGAAGGTCGGTTGTTTTGTACCAGCCTGTTTTTGTCGATTTACAGCTTGAGCTTGCAAGCAAACCTGTTTTTGTGCAGTATTGCTTTTCAATCGCTAATCCGCTCTTAGGAAAGTCCTTTTTCTCCAGCCCCTTATGAATTCTGTTAAATACTTCAATATATATCTTACCCGCCGGGTTGACTGAAGACTTGATTTCTTTTGGTTTGTCATATCCATACCATACGGCTCCAACATAGTGCGGTGTGCCTCCCGCAAACCACCTATCCTTATCGTTATCGGTTGTACCGGTTTTACAATAGATTGGGAACTTTCTGACATTGCTGCCTGAGCCATAGCTGGAGGTGCTCACTGTTTGCAGAATTTCACACATAATATCAGCCGTTGCGGGCGAAAGAATCTGCTCACTTTTTGATTTATGCTCAAGGATAACTTCTGTTCCTTTACTGTCTGTAACCTTATAGTAGCAATACGGCTCATAATACTTGCCTCCGTTGCCGAAGGATGCATAAGCAGATGCCATTTCAACCGTAGTCATACCATAGTACAAAGCACCGACAGCCATGGGCGGAAGATAACAATCATTAGTGTCACTAATATTTGAAAAATGGAACTTATTCTTTAAATAATCCATTGAGGTTTCGATTCCCAGAGTTTCAACTATTACTCTGGCAGGGACAGTGTTCAACGATACCTGTATTGCGTATTGCACAGTCACATTTCTGTTTGTGCCGTAGGTTCCGTTAACATTTTTGGGCCACGGTTTTCCCTTTACCATCAGTGCATAGTCCCTGACCATACTTGACCAGTGAAGCAGATTTTTTTCAAAACTGGGAGCATAGGTCGCAAGCGGTTTAATTGTTGAACCGGGCTGCCTGGGTGAATCAGAGGCTCTGTTCAGGCAGCGATTGCCGCTCTTTTTGCCTGCAGCGCCGATTATGCCGACTATTCTGCCCTCATAGTCCATTATTGTCATTGAGGACTGAGCAGCAGGGTTTTTCTCAGTATCTTTTTCCTTTGGAAAGCTTATGCGGTTATTATAGACATTATCCAGTTGCTTCTGGACATTGATATCCTGAGCACAATAAATCTTTAATCCACCATAATAAATTTCTTCTGTGGCTTGCTGTTGTGTAAGCCCATGCTGCTCACAGAGGTCCTTCACAACGCAGTCAATAACATAATCAATATAAAAGCTTTGGAAGTCATCGGTTTTCGGCTTTTGCTCTTTAGAATCCTTATCCTTATTCTTAGATACATACTCAGCGCTATTTGTAAAAACCAGCTTATATTCTACAGCCGAATCATATTCTTCCTGCAATATGACACCCTGTTCAAGCATACCTCTAAGGCACTCAAGCTGGCGTGTACGGTTTTTTTCCGCATTAACCAGAGGATTGTATTTATATGGATACTTAGTAATAGCGGCTAAAACAGCACATTCGGAAAGATTGAGTTCACTGACATTTTTGCCGAAATATGTTTCCGCCGCAGTTTGAACACCGTAACAGCCACTGCCCAGATAGAGAGTGTTGAGGTATGCCTCAAGAATTGTTTTCTTTGAATAATGCTCCTCCATGTTCAGGGCAGTGAGTATCTCGTTGTATTTTCGATAGAATGTAATATCCTTTTCGCCCGTCAGGTTCTTAATTAGCTGCTGAGTAATGGTGGATGCGCCTTGAGTAAAATTGTATTTTGTTATTATGCCCATGAATCGAACCCAGTCAACACCGTGATGACTATAAAAGCGCTTGTCTTCAAGGGATATAATTGCCTTGGTCAGATTATTAGGCATTTCATCAATATCAACCCAAATTCTGTTTTCCGTTCCGTGAAGACGGGCTATTTCAACTGCCTTGCCCTTATCGTCATAAGCATAAACAATTGATGTCTGATTCTGGCGGTTCTTCTTTTCCTCCAAATCTATGATAACATCACCGTTTTTAACGGATAAAATGTTAAAAAAGACATAGCTTAATACAATAACAATGGTTAAACCACAAACAAGCAAGCAAGACAGCAGCACATTCATTACGGTTCCAAACTGCCTTCTTGCTTTTCTTTTCTTTTTTTTGCTGCCTTCCTTTAAGGCATTAGACTGGCTTTTGCGATGCAGCAGTGCTTGCAAAAGCTTTTTAGGGTTATGTTCACTCATTGATTAAGTTGCCTCCTAAAAACGAAGAGTATCGACCCGTTAGAATAAAAGTTTTAAATTTGCCAAAAATCATAATATAAAAACACCGAGGAGTAATATGATGAAAAAGATAATAACTATATTATTGGTTTTTCTTCTTTGCGTTTTTATTGCAATTATTTCCTGTTCTAATATTGTAAAAACCTACAGAAAAAACCATAGTAATACAAATGAAAGCACTGCCCTCCAGATTCTTTACATTCTAAAAGAATATGACGGTAGAGTTGCGCTCTACAATATGAAAGAAGAAGAAGAGCCTATTGAAGTCTATGATGTTTATACTGACAGCCTGCCTTATGACGACTATCTGCTGATAAAAAACGGAATAAAAATTGAAAGCGAAGCGGAGCTTCAGAAAATTATTGAAGAATATTTAAGCTAGTCATCCTTCTTCATAACGGCATTTAAATCAATTAGTGTTTCACCAAGCTGTTTATAGGCTAACTCAAACTTTATTTTTGCCTTTTTGTTTTCGTTTAAGAGTTTTTCCGCGTCATTATGAGCAGCCTCTAAAATCCTTTCCTTTTCAGCGTGAGCATATTCCAAAACACTTTTTGCCATATCGATTACCTGATTAATAGCATTCTCAATTGCGCTTTTAAAATCATTGACATAGCTTGAGGTTTCGTTATCAATGCTGTTAAGTAGGTTAAACAGTTCATCAAAATTAGTTGCGTCAGACGGCAGCTCACTTATAGCGGCGGTTCCATCGTCCGTCATCACTGCACGTTCTCGAGCACCATCCTGCTCAACAAAGGCATCGTTTTCTTCGCTACGCTGCTTTTCAAGGCTTTTAATCCTCTTTGCAAAGGCAACACAGTTCTTAAACAACTCATCGCGCTCTTTTGATAACCTATCATAATTAGCGGCCTGCTCTTCATAGGCCTTTCTTAATGATTCGGTTTCGGAAACATAATTATTGATTTCGCCGATATCATAACCGTTGTCTACAATTGTAAACATAACATTTTCAGGCATTTGTTGTCCTCCTAATTAATTATCGGCCATGGGTAAAAAACTTATCACTATTTTATATCATTTTGTAGTGTTTTGCAAGTTCAGAAACAAATGTGTTAAGTGAGGAGTTTATTCCTATATTTTATGTTGTTTAATATATAACCTGCCGCCAGTAAAATTGCAAGCACGGGCGGTTACATTTTTTTTGAATAGTAATGGGTATCAGTAAAAATAGTTATCCTAAGCATATATAACCCGCCTTTACTGGAGCTTTGATGCAATAGCCTTTAGGTTCTCATAGCTGATTGCCATTGATTTTCTCGGGTCAATGTCGCATTTATCCTGCTCAATGACAATATAGCCTGCCCCGCAGTCACTGCAGGCTTTAAAGCACTCGGTTAAGTTCAGGTTGCCTGTGCCGACTTCGGCAAATTTTCGCTCATTTTTTACAATCTTATAATCCTTGAAGTGGCAAACCTCCATTCGTCCCTTTAAATTTCTAATTACATCCGGAGGGTTCATGCCGCCGTACTGGAGCCAATGAGTGTCAAGAATGAAGTGAAAATCATCAGGGTTTGTTTCTTCAACAAGAATATCAAAGCCAGTGCGTCCGTCCTCAAAACGCTCAAACTCAAAGGAATGGTTATGATAACCGAACTGGAGGCCGGCGGCCTTTATTTTTTTTGCAATCGGAGTAATTTCTTTTACGAAGTCCTCGAAGCCCTCTTTTGTCCTCGGAAAGTCGCCGGGCATTGAGCCTATGCCTATACCGGGGCAGTTTATCATCTTATGCTCCTCGAGAAGCCTTTCGAGGGCATTTTTCAACCTGTCAAATTTTATATGAGTGACGCAGACATCCATGCTAAATCTTTCAACAAGCTCCGCAACTCGCTCGGGCTCAATTGGCCCAATGCCGGAAATCTGAATAACATTAATGCCAATTCCTCTGAGATACTCAAAAGTTTGTTCGGTATCCTCATAGGTCTGGATAAAATCTCTGAGTGTAAAAAGCTGTGCCCCCAGTTTAATCTTTGACATTTTATATTCTCCTTTATTTGGCGGGGCAAAAATCTATATATTGTTGTACCGCCTTAAAATATAGACTAATTATACTATATATTACCATTGTCAGTCAACAAAATTAAACCAATACAGAAAATAAAAAAGTGATTAAGCATTACGGTTTCTATTGAAAAAATATAATGAATTTATTTGTGGATTTTTTCCGATAATAAAAATTGAAATTGTCTTTAGACCGCTAGACCGCCACCAACGACTGTTTTTCATTGCAAAATACAAAATCAATCGGACTTGCACACAGCCGGATTTGAACACATATAATACAACATAATCACAATTTACTTAAAATGGGGTATTTATATGTTTGAATCATTGCTGGATATGCTGGTTTCAAGTCTCTTATATCTGGTTTTACATATAAGCAACAACGGTTCGTTCCCTCCTCCACTATCCGCTGCAAAGGAAAAGGAGTATCTGGAGGCATTGTCAAACGGCGATATGGAGGCTAAAAAAAAGCTTATTGAGCATAATCTTCGTTTGGTTGTGCATATCATTAAAAAATACTATTCCAGCAACAGTGAGCAGGAGGATTTAATCTCAATAGGCACAATTGGGCTGATTAAAGGAATTAATACTTATGATTTAGAAAAAGGCACAAGGCTAGCTACATATGCAGCAAGATGCATAGAAAACGAAATATTGATGCATTTCAGAAATCAGAGAAAAAAGGCTCAGGATATTTCAGTGAGTGAACCGATTGATATTGACGGTGAAGGTAATCCGTTGACGCTCATGGACATTATTTGTACTGATGATACAATAATTGATGACCTCGACTTGAAAATAAAAAGCGAAAAGCTCCATAAGTACCTGGCTGAAATCGATGACGCGCGCGAGAAGCTGATTCTCACGCTAAGGTACGGGCTTTTCGGGCATAAAATATACACCCAAAGAGAAGTTGCAAAGCTTTTAAAGATTTCAAGGTCCTATGTTTCAAGGCTGGAAAAAAAAGCCCTGCTAAGACTGAAAAAAAAGTTCAAATCCGATTTTTAGTATATTCAGTTAAGACACAGAAGCAGGGGCTGTCTTTGACAAGCCCCTGAGTTTTTTGTTTGTGCAAAATCTATGCATTTACCTCGGCCTTTGTTTCATTTATCTCTCTATGCCGCTTGCGAAGCTCATTTTCAATATAATCTCTTTTTTCATTATTATCCTCAACAAAAAATATCGTCACAAGATAGAGAACGGCACCAACTACAGGGCCGACAATAAATATAGGCCACTGCCATTTAAGAAAGGTCGGATTCTGTTTAAGATGTAAAGCTCTTGCCACACTGTCATATTTCAACTTATCAAGAATAATACCTTCAATAAGTGATGATACGCCCGACTTCATTTTCGATATAAAATTCTGAACAGAAAAGGATATTCCTTCTGTTCTCAAGCCTGTTTTCCATTCAACATAATCAATTGAATCACTGGTTAAAGAGCGGTGAGCAATATCCATCATCATCCCGGGAATATTTGCAAGTGAGATAAAAAAAGCTACAACTATCATTCTCGGAATTGATTGATAACCTACAAAATAGGCGGCAATTCTAAGCGTTATTCCCATTATCTGCGACAGTATGAGAATTTTTTTCATACCGCCGATTTTTTTTGCAATTTTTGTAGCAAAAAATACTGCAAAGACACCCGGAATACCTGAAAAAATCCCAAATAAAACCTCAGCGTTCTGCCCGTTAATTATGCTGTTACCTAATTGATATGAAACCAGGTTTTCAAAAAAGTATGATTGCTGCACAAAAGGCGATACAGATTGCAATAGCCTGGCAAGAGAAATGATGAGTAGGGTTTTGTTATATTTGAGAATAGTAATTGACTTAATAATACTATCCGTAGGCTTTTCGCTTTTGACGGATTCATGAAGCATATGTGACCACATTGATATGATTTCGCCACCAAGACCAAATATTAAGGCAAAAATAATGAAAACCTGAAAATCATCGAACCCATATTTGTTTGTCAACATACTTCTTAGAGTTTGAAACGCTCTAACAAACACACCGCCCAGCCCCGCTCCTATGGTTGCCCATTGAGCAACTTTGGAACGCTCCTGCGACAGCGGGGATGACAACGCAACCATACCCCACAGCGCAACATCCTGAACGGAATAAAAGAAATCCCACACAAGATAAATCAGCAAAATGTAAAGAAGATTTCCATTCTCTCCAAAATTGACTTTTAAAAAAATAATTGCGGAAAGAGCTCCAATAATCGGAGGCAATTGAATTAAATAAGGCCTTAGTTTTTCACCGTTTTTATGCCTTCTTCTGTCAACAATTGCTCCGATTACTGGGTCGTTTACTGCATCCCAGAAATAGCTGATAAAAAAAATCCTGCCCACTTTTAATTCGTCAATATGTAAAATATTAATGCAAAAGTATCTCAGCCAGTTCGTAATGTAATTGTAGGTCATATTCTGACCTGCAAGGCCTGCGGAATATCCAAATAATTCACTGTTCGGAACAATACCTGAACCCTTCGTCTTTACATCCCTCATCAAAATGCTCCCATCGGATTTAACTCAAAAACGGAAAATAAAATTTATCCCAGATTCTGCGTACAAAATAATTAGAACTGATATCCCAACAGATACTGTTTAAAAAGCTTAACTATTATGCTGTGCTTAAACAGAAGATCGTCAAGTAAGGTTACGATTGCCCTTAGAAAGGTTGAAATATCATGTGTCGGCGGGATATTCTCCTTGACCATCTCGACGCCGTCAATGTTTATAGCAAATGGCTGAGAGTAGCAGATGCCACCCGGCCCTGTCAAATAAAACCTAACAAAGCGTTTAATTCTGCCGAAATCATAAAGGTTCAATGTTGTGTTGCCCTGCGAAACGGTGTCGCCATCGGCAATCCATACAATGTTGTTAAAGTTTTCACCTTCAACTGTTATTGTGCCATTATCATTATTTACTGAAATGTTGGTTACCATCGGCACAGGTCCGTTACCTTCAAACTCATTGCCCATTTCATAAATAGCATGCCTTGAAATAGAGAAAAACGTCCCCTTTTCCATGCTCTCTCTGAAGTTTTCAAGAGTGTTGGATTCCATCATATGCATTGTAAATGCTCTATCGTATTCGCCTTGACTGTGAGCGTCAGAAAAAGTGAAGCACCACGGAACAACACCGTATGGAATAGTTTTCTTGATAATATTGTCATAAAGGATTCTGTCATTGAAGGTTCTGTTATCCTTCCCGCTGTTTATACCCATGCCGACGCAAGAACCGGCGTTGTTTAAAAATATATTTGCAAATTTATTTACATTTTTTGTAAGAGATGATTTCGAGGCATCCTCTTCAGCACCCGTATACTCTCCGAGGTGAGAAAGCATAGATATTCCTCCTGCGGCTTTAACACCTGCAGCAGGTGTTTCATAGTCGCCATAAACCCCCGCAAGGCTTTGACCGTATTCAGAAAAATAACCTGTAAGATGGCAGTCGGCGACGGGAGTTGCAAAATTAAGCTCAATCCCGAGAGGAACATCGAGCATTCCCCTGCCGTCTCTGTCAGTTCCGTTAAGGTAATAATTGTATTCCTCATCGGAAAGTGGAATAATATCAGCCATTTTTGTTCTCTCGTACTTCACAAGGCGGGCTAAAGGTATAAGCTGTGGCTCTGCATTCCAGCCTCTATTCAATACCCCGTGGTCTGTTATGGAAAGTATATCGTACGAAAGCTCATAACTTTCCTGTACCACCTGTTTAACTGTCAAGGAGCCGTCGCTTGCATTTGTGTGACAGTGAAGTTGCGCTTTGAATGCGGTGGAGCTGCCCCAATCAACCGACTCATACGGATTGGAAATGATA
>JAAZFZ010000001.1 GCA_012511485.1 Clostridiales bacterium
AAAATATATATTGAAAAATTTGTTTTTTATTATTTTATTTTTATAATTTTAACTTTCAGAAATAAAAACTGTTTCAACAACTTTAGAGCAGAATTCGGGAGAATAGACCCATCTGTCCATATGGTCGGTGTCGGTATAATATTTTGTCGGTGCAGGCGGGTACTGGGCCTCAAACGAATCCACGATTATCAGTTTTATTTTCATTCTCTCAGGTATCACATTCTTAATATACACGCAGGCGTGACATCCCTCCTCAATACCTTCGGAGTATTCGGCAAGCCCCGCAAGGTTAGGCGCAAGCTCCACGAAAATGCCGTATTTCTCAACAGAGCGAACTATTCCGGGCACTGTTTCACCCGGATTAAAGGCGGCGGCATTCTGCTCCCATGTGCCGAGTAGCTCCTTGTGAGTTAATGTAATTCTCCCCTGCTCGTCAATGCTCTTTACAATTGCCTTAATGCACTGCCCCTGAACAAACCTCACATTCGGGTGAGGAATCCTTGATATTGAGATGCTGTCTATCGGCAGCAATGCACTAATTCCTGCGCCTATATCGGCAAAAGCGCCGAAGCTCTCCATATGAGTTACCCTTGCATTGATTATGTCCCCGGGGATAAGCTTGCTTAGATACTCCTCCATACAGGCGAGCTGAACACTTTTTCGGCTCAGGATTGCTATTGATTCCCCATTGTCATTTGTTTTAAAGCCCGTCACCTTAAAACAAACAGGCTTGTTAACTCTTGATATCAATGCAATATCTCTCACGGTGCCCTCCTCAATCCCAACTGCTCCTTCAGTCCTTGGGATAATTCCTCTCATGGCGCCGAGTTCGATATGAAGATTATGCTCGTTATCGCAAAGGAGCGCTCTGCCCTCAAGCACTGAGCCTGAACAATATGCTTCTCGAATCCCCGCAGGCGACGATAGCGCCTTGCGATTTTCGGCAGTATTAATAAGTTGCCCTTCAGGCTGATAACCTTTCATTATAACCCACCATTCTGCCGCAAAAACTGCGTTATTTGATACGATATCATTTTCATTTATATGCTGGAACCTTGTTGATAAATTCCACTTTTTAACTTCCTATTGTGTACAATCAGATAAATATGTGGTATAATATAATTTAAGTTGCAGTTTTAGTTTGCCTGAATTTTAAACGATTGTACCTTTTAAATACCGAGGTGAATAATATGGAAATATTTCCGGGCGACAGGCTTACTATGAAGAAGAAGCATCCCTGCGGCTGCAATATGTTTACCGTTCTGCGTTCGGGCATGGACATAAAAATTCGCTGCGATGGCTGCGGCAGGGAGGTTATGGTTCCCCGGTTGAAAATCGAGAGAAACATAAAATCCATAGAACATTCAGGTGATAAAAAGCAGGTATAAAATTGTACTTATTTAATTTATGTATTTTTGGAGGGTTTTATGCTCGATAAACTTAAAAGCATAGAAGAAAAGTTTGAGCAGATAAATCAAAAGCTCTGTAACCCTGAAGTGGTCAGCGACATTGAGCAATATAAAAAGCTTATGCAGGAGCTAAAGCAGCTGAGTCCCATTGTTGATAAATACCGTGAGCATAAAGCTGCACTGGCCGGTGTTAATGAGGCACAAACGCTCCTTGAAGAAAGCGGGCTTGATAAGGATTTCAGAGAAATGGTTCTTGAGGAAATAGAATCTACTGAAAAAGCTGTCGAAAAGACTCGCGAAGAGCTTAAAATCCTGCTCCTTCCCCGTGACCCGAATGATGACAGGAATGTTATTGTTGAAATAAGGGGTGGCGCAGGCGGCGAGGAGGCATCTCTTTTTGCCGCCGCTCTTTTCAGAATGTATTCCATGTATGCCGAGGCAAAGGGCTGGAAGAGTGAGATACTCAACGCCAACGAAACGGAGCTTGGCGGCTTTAAGGAAATCGTGTTTATGATTGAAGGCGAGGGAGCGTATTCCCGCTTTAAATTCGAGAGCGGAGTCCACCGTGTTCAGCGTGTACCCGAAACCGAAAGTCAGGGCAGGATTCATACCTCAACGGTAACTGTTGCGGTTCTGCCTGAGGCTCAGGAGGTTGATATAGAAATAAACCCAGCTGATTTGCAAATAGATACCTTCCGCTCAAGCGGCGCAGGTGGTCAGCATATCAACAAAACCGAATCCGCAATAAGAATCACACACATACCCACGGGAACAATCGTTGAATGTCAGGACGAGAGAAGTCAGTATAAAAACAAGGATAAGGCTATGAAGGTTCTTCGTTCCCGCATCCTTGAAGCCGAGCGTGAGAAGCAGAGCGACGCCATTGCGGGCGAGCGCAAGGCTCAGGTCGGGACGGGTGACAGAAGTGAGAGAATCCGCACCTATAACTATCCTCAGGGCCGTGTAAGTGACCACAGAATCGGGCTGACGCTTTATAAGATTGAAGCCATACTCAACGGCGACCTGGACGAGCTAATTGATGCCCTTATTACGGCGGACACTGCGGAAAAGCTCAATGCTCAATGAAAACAGGTGTAAAAAATGCAGACCGTTATATATAAACCTGATAATCAAGGAATTGAAGCTGCCGGAAAAATACTGAAAAGCGGTGGTCTTGTCGCTATTCCGACGGAAACGGTCTATGGGCTTGCGGCAAATGCACTTGACGGGCAGGCAGTTTCAAAAATATTTAAGGCAAAGGGCAGGCCTCAGGATAATCCTTTGATAGTTCATATCAGTGAATTTGAGCAGCTTTTTCCCCTTGTGCTTGAGGTTCCCGAAAATGCGGTTTTGCTCGCTCGTGCCTTCTGGCCCGGTCCGTTGACAATTATTATGAAAAAAAGTGCCATTATCCCCGATGAAGTCAGCGCAGGGCTTGACACAGTAGCCGTCAGGATGCCCTCGCACAAAGTTGCAAGGCAGATTATTTCAAAGGCAGGTGTCCCACTTGCCGCACCCTCGGCTAATATTTCGGGCAGCCCCAGCCCCACAACGGCACTTCATGTCTATAATGACCTTAGCGGCAAAATCTCCGCTATTGTGGACGGTGGGAAATGCGATGTCGGGTTGGAGTCAACTGTTATTACCCTCAATGCACAGGTTCCGAGAATTCTCCGCCCGGGTGGAATACCGCCCGAAAAGCTTGAGCAGGTTCTCGACAGAATAGATATTGACGATGCAGTGCTCAATATTCTCAGTGAGGAAGAGATTCCTTCCTCACCGGGGATGAAATATAAGCATTATTCTCCCAAAGCCGATGTTACAATTGTTAAGGGAAGCCTTGAGGAGTTTAGCGAGTATATAAAACAATTTGATAATGATGACCTAGTAGCTGCACTTTGCTTTGACGGTGAAGAAGAATTCATCCCCGCAAGGTGCATTCCATACGGTGCGCACGGCGACTCAAGGCAGCAGGCAAAAAGGCTTTTCAGTGCTCTGAGAGAAGAGGACAATATCGGTGCAAAGCGGGTATTCGCCCGGTGCCCGAAAGCTCAGGGAATCGGCCTTGCGGTATATAACAGACTCCTTCGTGCAGCTGCATTTAAGGTTATTGAGCTTTAACCAATACTCAAAGGGGTGAGAGCATGGGTATCCCCGTAATCGGGCTGACAGGTCAAAGCGGCGCAGGTAAATCGACTGTTTGTGCAAGGCTTGCCAACTGGGGCTTCTTCATAATTGACGGTGATTTGATTGCAAGGGAGGTTGTGTGCAAGGGCTCACCGCTCCTTGAAAAGCTTGCCTGTGCCTTCGGCAGGGAAATCATTCGACAGGACGGCTCGCTTGACCGCTCACTGCTCGCAAAAAAAGCCTTTTCCTCACCTGAAAACACACAGCTTCTCAATTCCCTGACTCATCCGCCGATAACAAAAAAAGTCTGTCAAAAAATAGATTTCGCCGTGAGGGAAAACTATCGTGCTGCTTTAATAGATGCCGCCGCTCTGCTTGAGAGCGAAATTGCGGGCTTTTGCGATATCATTGTTTGTGTCATAGCTCCGCAGGAGTTAAGGCTTGAAAGAATTTGTACTCGTGACAATATTTCACATGAAGATGCCCTTCTGCGCATTAACGCCCAGAAGACGGAGGAATACTATCGTGAAAGAGCCGATATTATTATTAGGAACTATCCTCCGTTTAAGCTCGATGATGAAATCAAAGGGTTGATTGAATATGTCCGCAAAAGGGAAAATTAAGCTTGCAGTTGCAGTTGTCTTGCTTGCTGGTGCCATTGTCTGCATCGTGAGTGTTGCGGGCGTTTCAATATATAAATTATTTTATCCCATCAAATATACCGATTTTGTAGAAAAATACGGTGATGAACATAATTTAGATAAAGAATTAATTTATGCCGTCATAAAAACCGAAAGTTCTTTTAATTCCGACGCAGTGTCCTCTGTGGGTGCTGTTGGGCTTATGCAGATAACTCCCGAAACCTTTGATTGGCTAAAAATAAAAATGGGTGAAAACTATTCGGATTTGGATTTGAAGGACGCTGAAACTAGCATCAAATACGGAGTTTTTTTCCTCAGCCTTCTGATTGACGAATTCGGTGACAAAAAAACGGCACTTGCCGCCTATCACGCCGGGCGTGGGCGAGTCAATGAATGGCTTGATGACGCCTCAATTTCTCCCGATGGCAAAACACTTGAGAATATTCCGTACAAAGACACAGAATACTATGTTAATAAGGTCACAAAAGCTGAAAATATATACAGAAATCTATATGATTCAGAGCAATAAATCTTTAGTTTATGGAGGAATAAAAATGAGTGAAGAAAAAAGCGCTGCCGAGCTCCTTGCCGAAAAGCTCAGATTGAAATCGGAAAATGCGGGGCAAATATTGTCGGATGAGGAAATAAGAAAGGCTGATGATTTCTGCGAGGGTTACAAATCCTTCCTCAATTCCTGCAAGACTGAGCGTGAATGTGCGCTTTTCTTTAAGTTTTTTGCCGAGCAGAACGGGTTTCGGGAGTTTGACAAAAGCTCAAAATACTCTGCAGGCGACAAGGTCTACCGCCTGAACAGAGATAAGGCGCTCATAGTTGCGGTTATGGGCAAAAAGAGGATAGGCGAGGGAGTGCGAATTGCAGCTGCTCATATCGATTCGCCGAGAATAGATTTAAAGCCTAACCCCGTTTATGAGGATAGTGAGCTTGCTCTTTTCAAAACCCACTATTACGGCGGTATAAAAAAATATCAGTGGACAGCTATACCCCTCTCCCTTCACGGCGTTATCATTCTCGGTGATGGCACAAAGGTCAATGTAACAATAGGTGAAAAGGATGACGAGCCTAAATTCGTTATTTCCGACCTTCTGCCCCATCTTGCAAAAGAGCAGATGAAAAAACCGCTTGAGGAAGCAATCGCGGGCGAGGATCTCAATGTACTAATAGGCAGCCGCCCCTTCAAAAGCGATAAGGGTAGCGAGCTTGTTAAACTGAATATCCTCAATATTCTATATGAAAAATACGGAATGAAGGAATCGGATTTTCTCAGCGCAGAGCTTGAGCTTGTGCCTGCATTCCACTCATGTGATATCGGGTTTGACAGGAGCATGATTGGCAGCTACGGACATGACGACAGAGTCTGTGCCTATCCATCCTTCATGGCTACCATTGACTGCGGTGTGCCGGAATATACCTGTGTAACAATCCTGACCGACAAAGAGGAAACCGGAAGTGAGGGCAACACGGGGCTCAAGTCTTCATATTTGAGATATTTTATCGAGGATCTTGCCGCATTGGAGGGACTTAGCGGCAGAGATGTTTTGAGCCGCTCTATGTGCCTTTCAGCTGATGTCAACGCTGGATTTGACCCGACATATCCTAGTGTGCTTGATCGCATGAATGCGGCTTACCTTAACAAGGGCATTGTTGTGACAAAATTCACCGGCTCAAGGGGCAAAAGTGGAACCTCAGATGCCAGCGCAGAATATGTGGGTTTTATACGCAGAGTTTTTGATAAAGCCGAAATCGTCTGGCAAATGGGCGAATTGGGTAAAGTCGATGCGGGGGGTGGCGGAACAGTTGCAATGTATATTGCAAATCTTGATGTGGATGTTATAGATGTAGGCGTGCCAGTGCTTTCTATGCACGCTCCGTTTGAGGTTGTTTCAAAGCTGGATGTCTACATGGCTTTTAAGGCATTCAAAGCGTTTTTCTTGGCGGATTAATCAATCGCCATTAGTTGAGTAGCTAACCTCTCACGCACCGTGCATACCGTTGAGTACACGGCGGTTCAATCATAAATAATGCAAAGACTTGCACTTCGGATATGTCAAAATATCCTGCCTGTGCAAGTCTTTTATTTATTGTGCTGTGGTTAATATACCACCACCCACTACAGCCCAATAGCCT
>JAAZFZ010000079.1 GCA_012511485.1 Clostridiales bacterium
AAGATGAGCCGCTCAAAGCTTGTGCAATTCCGTTGCTAATGACAATTGACAATCAAACATTTGTTGATGATGAAAACCTTGATGTTGACGAATTTATTAAAAAAATGAATGAATTCAAGGGCAAAACTACCTCCGCCTGCCCCTCGCCCCAAGCCTTCATCGATAAGTTTGAGGACGGGAAAACGAATTTTGTAGTTACAATTTCCTCACAGCTTTCCGGCTCTTTTTCATCAGCTAATATTGCAAAGGACATCGTTGCTGAGTCCGGCAAGGATGTTTATGTCTTTGATTCCAAAAGTGCTTCTGCAGGGGAGCTGCTGGTTTCGCTGAAAATAAAAGAGCTTGTTGAAAAAAAGCTGGATAAAGCGCAAATAATCAATAGCGTTGAAGAGTTCATTGCCGAAATGAAAACCTTTTTTGTTCTTGAAAATCTTGACAACCTTATTAAAAACGGCAGAATGTCCAAGCTTGCGGTAAAGCTGACAACCTTGCTGGGCATAAGGCCGATTCTCGGTTCTGACGGCAATGGGAATATTGCCTTTTTTTCTAAAGCAAGAGGAGCCGCAGCCTCAATCGAGCAGTTATGCAAAAAAATTGGTGAGTATTGCAGCTCAACCGGTGGCAGGATTCTGACCATAACCCATTGCAACAATGAATCCCATGCCACTAGGCTTAAACATATGGCTGAGGAGATGTATGAATTTAAGGAAATAATTATTGAGAAAACTAGAGGATTGTCAAGCATGTATGCAAATAACGGTGGGATAGTTATAGCTTTTTAGTTATTAGAATTATTATTTGACTAATGTTCGCTTTTAATATATTATTATGGTAAATAAACTAATGAAATGAGGCATGTTGTGGCAAAAAAGATAATTGTTGCCGGTGCCGGTCACGGCGGTCTTATAGCGGCGGCGATGCTTGCAATAAAAGGTTATAATGTTACTATTCTTGAGCGCGGAAAGAAAGGCTCAGTCGGGAATGATTGGCCGGTTTCTTTGGATGTTTCTTCGCTCGAAGAGCTAAATCTTACCTTGCCACAGAGCATTAGATTAGTTAATAGCCACTACATGACATTAATCAATCCAAGAAAAACGGTTCAGATTACCCCTCATGTTGACAACCCTGAGAGGTTCAGAATCGAAGGCAGGGAATTCAGAGAGTTTTTAATAAACAATGCCGCAAAACACGGCGCCAAAATAGTATATGATGTCAATATTTTAGGCCCCGAAACTCTAGGAAACAGAGTAGTAGGGGTTTTTGCCTTTAAGGACGGGAGAAAGGTCAGTTATTCGGCGGATTTAGTCATTGATGCAGCAGGGTGTGAATCGCCGGTTCGCTCTAATCTTCCCGCCGAAATAGGCATTGAGCGTGAATTTGCGTATGGGCAAAAGCTATATGTATATCGTGCTCTTTACGAACGCAAGGGCAAAATGCTGCCTGCAAATCCTTATTGCATATATTTATACCACATGAACTGCAAGGGTATAGACAGCCTGCTGACAGAAGATGAATTTGTTGATGTTACCATTGGCAGATATGTTCCTGCCAAGCTAAGAGAGATTTCTGCTATGCTTTCCGAATTTAAGATAAAAAACCCTCATCTCGGCAAGAACACTATAAGGGGCGGTGTGCATACGATTCTTCCCATAAGGAGGGCGCTACCTGTTTTTGTTGCGGACGGATACGCCGCCGTTGGTGACAGTGCAGGTATGACTAACCCCGTTTTCGGCTGGGGAATAAACTATGCCATGCAGGCAGGAAAAATCCTTGCCAAAACAATTTTGGGAGCCAATCATGGTAATTTCTCGGTAAAAGAACTTTGGGACTACCAGAGAAATTACTTTTTAGAGATAGGTTCAAGCCTTGGCGCTCTTGATAAATTACAGCAGCTTTATTTTGATGCAGAGGCAAGAGATATTGACTATTTATTCGAAAAAAAGATAATCACCACGTATGAATTTGAGAGCTTTGACCAAAAAGAATTTACGCATTTTTCCGTCATAAAGCTGTTGGGCAAAGCAATTGCCTGTACCCGTTTACGGTTGCGGAAAAAAATAATAAAAGCATTTCGGGGAATAAAAAAGCTTGAAGCTGTATCAAATCAGATTCCTGAGAGGTATGACCTCAAGAAGGTTAAAAAATGGGCAAAAAAATATGAAAATATATAATGATTTATAAAAGCCGCAGCTTATTTACTGCGGCTGTTATTATGCTAAAAAATATATACTTAATGCAATAAGCACCTGTGCCGAAAAATAGGATGCAAGACAGAGCCAGGGCATTTTTTTCAGCCTTATTTTTGTAAATAACCTCAAAGAAAGAAGAGAGTCGGACAAAACAAATAATGCGGCGCCCGATATAAGGCAAATGCTTGCAGGTATCCTGCTGTTGCCTGCCACAAAAACCTATAGTGAAACAGCGTTCATAAGCATTGCCGAAATTGCTGCTGCATAAAGCAGCATAGCGGGCAGCATTTTGCCCGCTTTTGCCTTCACCTTTACTCCGATAAAGGTGAACAGCAATAATAATGCAGCGATTGCCGCAACTTCATATATATTAAAAAGAGTTTTATTACCGTAAGCTGCGCTTCCATTCAAAAACGCAATGATGTATAGAATATGACCCGATAAAAAGCTAAGCAAGCCCATAATAAACCATTTGCCCCTTGTGCTGATTCCCAGAAAAATATCGCCCTCTGCACCCATAACCGCACCAATGAGGATAAAAAAAGAATACCTTGTTAACTCTCCTGAAGCAAAAATTGCACAAATGCTCACCAGCACAAAACCGGCAGCACATATGCTTTTCATGTATAATGACCGAAGCCCGAACGCAAGGGAAGGAGCAAAAAGATACAGGCAAACGATGGTAATTTCAAAAATAATTGCACAACACAATAGAATAAGCATATTAAACCTTCTTCGAAAAACATCCTTTATGAACAGGCTCAATTATTCTGCAAACCAGGTCAATGAACCTCAAAGCCAGATTTTCTGACTTGAGCGCCGAGATAATGGGGTCTTTAAAGCTGTTAATAATCATTGCAACAGGTTGGTCGGAGGACGGATACATTTTGACCTTTCTGCCATTAAACTCAAATTTTAGTATTCTGCAGCTGACGCCTTGGACAGGTCTGATTATTACCTTCAAGGTATTATTATCCTCCCATGCGGCGCTTGAATATGCAGTGTAGCTTTTTCCTGCCAGCTTAATGGGGGATACCTTGTAATTCCCTTCAATTCCGCAGCAAACGGTGTTTTCTTCATCACCCTCAACCCATGAAAGCTCTGTAGAATCATCGAGGAAGCGGAATCTGACCTTATCTATATTACCTGCTCTTTCCGTTGTCATGAATGTTTCTGCATGGGGCAAAACACTCATCGGGTAGCCTATGATGTTGAGCAAGAGTTTTTTTCTCAATCGTATAGTCTTTGCATTGATTTCTTTTTCTTTTTCACTTCTTGGTTTTAGCGGCAGGGGAGGATAACCGATTTTTTTGATTTCATTGAGCAGTTCTTCGTTTGGCTCGGCTTTTGGGTCAATTTCAGTGAATGCCTGAGGGAAATGCTTGTAAATGCACCGATGAGAGCTGAAGGATACCTCGCCGCCAACCATTATGCAAACGCAGTCGAAATCCTTGAAGAACTCAACAACCTGGCCGAAAATACCGTCAAATCTGTAGGGCCCGTCTGCGCTGTTTCTTCTCCAGACACCGTAGCCGTAAGAGGCAGTGTGATTGGTTGTAACCTCAGCATAAGGGCCCTTGTGGTTCTTAATTGATTCCGCTATCCATTCTTTAGGTATAATACTTTTGCCTTCGTAATATCCGTCATTGAGATAGCAAACGCCTATTTTAGCTAAATCCTCCGGCGACATGAATAAACCCCAGCCACCTGCCTCAATGCCTCTGTTATCTGTCTCCCAAAAAGCTGTTTGAATACCCAGAGGCTCAAACAGCCTCGGCTTCAGGAACTCCATTACCGTTAAACCGGTTGCCTTTTGAATCATGGCTGCCGCCATATAGAAGCAGTCGTTTACATACTCGAATTTATCTCCCGGTTTAAAATTCTGCTTTGAATTCATGAAAAGCCGGAGCCAATCCGCCTTAGTTCTGTTTGCAAGCACTGAGATGCCTCTTCCGGCAGTGAGGGAAATAAGATGTTCAAATGTCACCTTGTCAAAATCATCCTTAATCTTGCGGGGGGAGAGGTCGGGGAAGAAATCCACAACCTTATCACTCAAATCAATAAAACCCTCTGTGACAGCAAAGCCTGCGGCAATTGCAGTTATGCTTTTGCTGACTGAATAGAGTGCATGAGGAGTGTTGACACTATAAGGATGCCTAAACCATTCCGCAGCAACCTTGCCGTGCCTGATAACCATAAAACCGTGATACTCAGTTTCTTCAAAATCTTTAATTAGCTCAATCATTTCAGTTGACGAAATCCCCACAGCTTCGGGCGTTTTTGCACGCTCCAGTACTTTAACAGAAATCATATTGGTTTTCCCTTCATCCGATATCCATATCAACCTCCAAATTTTACCAAAAAAATTCAGTAATTACAACTATTTTCGTTAACATAACAATAAAGATTAAATTCAGGGTTTAAACCGCGGCTATTTATGTTATAATTATTGAGAATATTACCCTTGCGTGAAAGATTAAAGGGAGTGAATGAAATATGAAAGATGTCATTATTATCGGGAGCGGCCCGGCGGGAGTATCTGCAGCGCTTTATACAGTTCGTGCAGGATTTGAAACATTAATTATTTCAAAAGACTTCGGTTCACTTGAAAAAGCGGAGAGAATTGAGAATTATTACGGTCTTTCGCAGCCTCTTTCCGGAGTTGAGCTGGCAAAGGCAGGTGTTAAACAGGCACAAAGCTTGGGTGTTGAGCTTGTCAATGAAGAGGTAGTCGGCATCGGCTGGGAGGACGGCTTTACCGTCAGCACCACTCAGAATGTATATACCTCCGGGAGCGTCATTATTGCAACTGGCTCGTCACGCACGGTGCCAAAGATTGAAGGTCTTCAGAGCTTTGAGGGCAGAGGCATAAGTTACTGCGCTGTATGTGATGCCTTTTTTTACAGGAACAAAAATGTCGCAGTCCTTGGCAGCGGCGATTATGCCTTGCATGAAGCTGCTGAGCTTAAAGGAATAGTCGGCTCCGTCACACTGCTGACAAACGGAGCTGAGCCATATACAAAATTTCCGGATGAAGTGAGCATTAATACAAAGAAGATAGTCAAATTTGGAGGGGACGATAAGTTAAGCTCCGTTGTATTTGCAGACGGCAGTGAATTGAGTGTTGACGGTATATTCATTGCATACGGTGTTGCGGGAAGCGCAGACCTTGCAAAGAAAATTGGTGCAATAACCGAAAATAATAAGGTTATTGTCGACAATAATATGGCAACAAATATCCCCGGCTTATTCGCTGCGGGCGACTGCACAGGCGGAATGTTGCAGGTGGCAAAAGCTGTCTATGAGGGCGCAATGGCAGGCGCACAGTCAATTAAATATATAAGAGAGCTGAAGAAAAAATAAATTAGATAAGCGAAAAAGCCGCCGTTGAATATAAAAAGACCGACCGAAAACAATAATACTTGTCGTCGGCCTTATAAGATTTAACTGTGTGCGTATTCAATACCTTATAACAAAATTTTAATCATTTTGAAAAAATCAGTTCTTCAATCTCATTTAGTGAAGGCATTGAACGCAGCGCACCCTTTTTGGTTGTCACAAGAGAGGCTGCGGCATTTGCAAAGGTGAGCATTTGTGAGAACTCATTTTTCGTCATATTTAATATATCCTTGCCAAGCAGAAAATGCAGGCAGCAGCCCATAAAAGTGTCACCGGCGCCTGTTGTGTCAATTGTTTTAACATTCAAAAATGTCGGCCTTTCTACCTTTATGTTTCCGCAATAGGCGGCGCTCCCGTTTTTGCCGAAGGTGACAAGAATCAATGAAATCCCATACTTTTCAAAGAGCATTTTAACCCCCTCGTCCGTTTCTTTACAGCCCGTGAGGGTTTTTAGCTCTCCATCCTCAATTTTCAGTATGTCGCAAACCGAGCAGCCGTATTTCATCTGTTCAATGGCATTGCCCATGCTGTCCCAGAGCGGAGGCCGCAGATTCGGGTCAAAGGAAAGCAGAGCCCCGCCGGCTCTTGCGGCATCGATTGCAAACCTTGTTGCCTCACGCACTCCCTGATGTGTCATAGAGAGTGTGCCGAAATGGAAGATGTCGGTATTCTCTAGAAGCCTCACGGGAACATCATCCTTGCTCAGCATCATATCAGCTCCAGGGTTCCTGTAGAAGGAGAAACTCCTTTCGCCGTCCTGTGCGGTTGTTACAAAAGCAAGGGTGGTGTTCACAGCATTGTCGCAAATTAGAGCCGTGTCGTCAATTCCCGCTTGAATAATTGTGCTTCTGAGCATATCACCGAAGGCATCGTTTCCGACTCTGCCGATAAACGCCGTTTTCCTGTTGAGCTTTGAGAGCATGGCAAGCACATTGCACGGCGCTCCGCCGGGGTTAGCCTCAAACAAATTATTGCCCTGCGCACTAATTCCGTTTTGCGTAAAATCAATTAAAAGCTCACCCAGAGCCACTACATTATATTTCATAACCATTCCTTCCTTTTCAAAATGTTTATATTTGAATTATAGATTATTGGGAATGCTATTACAACAGGATATTTTGTTTTAATAATTTTTCTAAGGAGGCAGTTATGAATAAAGCTTTTATGCGTTTTCTTAAAATTGTTACATCATGCATAATTTCATTTACATCTTCACTTGCCTCTGTTTTCAGTTCTTCACAATAAGGTACATGATCTTACATTTAGCCCTGCGGCGAGAGCTTGCTCTCGCCGCATTTTTGCGTTGTGCCAACAAAAAAACCCATACAGGAAATACCTGTATGGGTGGAATCAGCTGCTTTATTTGGCAAAATCAATTGCCCTGTTTTCTCTGATAATGTGAACCTTAATCTGACCGGGATATTCAAGCTCTTCCTCAATCTTCTTTGCCACATCTCTTGCAACAAGAACCATCTGGTCGTCACTAATCAACTCAGGTTTAACCATTATGCGGACCTCACGCCCTGCCTGGATAGCGTAAGAA
>JAAZFZ010000007.1 GCA_012511485.1 Clostridiales bacterium
ACTATGCAAAAAACCCCGAAATAAGCATAATCGAAAACGGCCCTGCAAGAGTTGCGCTGGAAATCAAGAGGAGCGCACGGGGCTCGGATTATAAACAGATTGTATCCCTTGACTCAAACGGAGATATCATAAAAGTTTTCAACGAAATAGAATGGCGCTCGCTGAGAACTTTGCTTAAAACCGAATTTCCTCTTGCCGTTTCCAACCAAAAAGCTACATTCGACCTCGGGCTTGGAGTTATTGAAAGGGGGAACCTGCGTAAAAAACTCTATGAGGTGCCGGCACAGATGTGGGCGGATATCACCGACAGTGGTGGAAAGAGCGGCGTTTCAATTCTCAGTGACAGCAAATACTCCTGGGATAAACGGGATGACAATACCCTGCGCCTGACGGGGATATATACTCCCCGCGCCCCATACAGGCAGGCGCAGAACCTGCAGGATTTGGGGCTTAACCTCTACTCCTTCGGCATTTATTCACACAGCGGCTCATGGCAAAACGGCACGCAGGCAAAGGGAATGGAATTTAACGAGCCAATGGCTGCCTTTGTTTTTTCAAGGCATGAGGGCAGGCTCGGCAGTGAAGCCTCGTTTTGCGAAATAAATGATAACGATATAATAATCCGTGCGGTTAAAAAAGCGGAAAACTCAGATGAAATTGTTATTCGTGTCAATGAGGGAATTGGCAAGGCTCATGCTAAGGTGACGCTTTCTGTTTGCGGTGAAATCCTGCGGGCGAGGGAAATATTCGCTTGCGAGGAGGAGATTGGCACAGTCGAGCCGGTTGATGGCAAGCTTGTTTTTAATATCGAGCCTTTTGAGGTCAAAAGCTTCGCAATAAAAGTGAAGCCTCCGTTTGTTTCGAGTTCTTCCGTGAGCATTCCTCTGAATCTTGAATATAATGCTGATATTGTTTCTTCAAACTACGACAGGAATGACGGTCAGCTGCCCTGCGGCGGCTCAATCCCTGCGGAGCAGTTCCCCTCAGAAATTCAGTGCGGAGGTGTGGACTTCAGGACCGGCCCTGTTTCCGACGGAGAGAAAAATGCCCTTGCCTGCACGGGGCAGGAGCTTGAAATCCCTGAGGGCTGTGAAAGTCTGCATATTATTGCCGCTTCCTTCGAGGGCGACAGGGACTGTGAGTTTTTATTAGATGGCAAGACCTTGACTGTTCCCGTGCAGTGTGCAACACAGCGCATTGCCGCATGGGATATTTACTCCGAGAGCGAAACGGCATATGTTAAAACACATACTCTAGCATGGAACACCACTCATCTTCACAATAACAACGGCGATGAATTCGGGCGACAGCTTTACTTCTTTAAATATTCGTTTGAACTCCCGTCAGGTACAAAAACCTTAAAGCTTCCAAATGATAGGAGTATCATTCTTCTCGCCGCAAGTGCAACAAAAAATGAATTCTACGCAAAAACCGCCAGCCCGCTGTTTGACACACCTGAGCGAAGGGAATGTACCTTCAGGCTGACTAAACAGGAGCAAAATGCAGCAAAAGTAAAAAAGTTCAAGCGAAGCCTTTACAGACTGAAATTTATTATTAACTATGCAAAGCGAAGGCTGAAAAAGGAAATGTCCCAGCTATAACAAAAGGGCTGTATCACCACTCGGAAACGAGAAAATGATACAGCCCATTTTTATGCTGATAATTATTGCCCTCCTGAATAATTAGGTGCTTCCTTTGTGATGAAAACATCGTGAGGATGGCTTTCTATAAGACCGGCATTTGTTATGCGAACAAATTTTGAGTTTTTCTGAAGCTCCTCGATTGATGAGCACCCGCAGTAACCCATACCTGCCCTCAGGCCGCCGAGCATCTGAAACACCGTGTCGGAAAGCTGACCCTTGTAAGGCACACGCCCCTCAACTCCCTCAGGCACCAGCTTGCGGTTATCCTCCTGAAAATATCTGTCCTTGCTACCGTTTGCCATTGCTCCGAGGCTACCCATGCCACGGTAGACCTTAAACTGCCTGCCCTGATAAATCTCAGTATCACCGGGTGACTCCTCACAGCCCGCAACAAGAGAGCCTACCATTATAACACTTGCGCCTGCGGCAATTGCCTTAACTATTTCACCCGAATATTTTATTCCGCCGTCACCAATTATCGGTATGTTCAGTTTAGCGGCAACATTTGCGGAGTCGTATATTGCCGTTATCTGTGGCACTCCTATGCCCGCAACGATTCTTGTTGTGCAGATTGAGCCGGGACCTATGCCTACCTTGACGGCGTCCGCACCGGCATCAATGAGTGCCTTAGTGCCTTCACCCGTTGCAACATTGCCTGCAATGACAGAAATGTTCGGAAATGCTGCCTTAACTTTGGAAACGGCATGAAGTATATTTTTGCTGTGTCCGTGAGCGGAATCGAGAACAACGGCATCCACCTGCGCCTGTGCGAGGGCTGCGACACGCTCGAGAACATCGGAGGTAGCCCCTATTGCGGCTGCACAAAGAAGCCTGCCGTTTGAATCCTTTGCGGAGTTCGGGTACTGGACTGCTTTTTCAATATCCTTTATTGTAATCAGGCCCTTTAGCCTGCCTTTTTCATCGACAAGAGGGAGCTTTTCGATTTTGTGCGCCATGAGTATCTTCTGAGCCTCTGCGAGAGTTGTGCCGACATGGGATGTAACGAGATTATCCTTAGTCATGACATCCCTGATTTTAACCGAAAAATCTGTCATAAACCTCATGTCACGGTTCGTAATTATGCCCACAAGCTTGCCGTCCTGACAAATCGGAACGCCGGAGATACGGTATCTTTTCATTAAGACTTCCGCATCCATAACGGTATTGTCGGGTGCAAGGAAGAAAGGCTCCTTAATAACTCCGTTTTCGGAGCGTTTGACCTTATCTACCTCACCGACCTGCTGCTCTATTGACATATTCTTATGAATAACGCCTATACCTCCCTCACGGGCTATGGCAATCGCCATGCGAGATTCCGTGACGGTGTCCATTGCAGCGGTCATGAGCGGCACATTGAGAGTGATTTTTGATGTGAGCTTTGTTTTGAGGCTGACATCCTTAGGGAGAACACTCGACTCGGCGGGTACGAGAAGCACATCGTCAAAGGTCAGCCCTTCCTTAACGAATCTTTCATCAAATTAGACTTCCATTACTCATTCCTCCTATTACATTAATCAACGAAAAAAATGCTTCGTTCCGTAAGTTTAAAAAAATAATTGATTAATTATATCACAAATTCGTAAAAATAAACATTGATTAATGAAAAATATTTTTGGTTTTGCGGTTGATTTTTATAAGTCATTGTGCTAATATACTTAGGCGGCTAAAAATGCGCCAGTAGCTCAGCTGGATAGAGTGTTTGGCTACGAACCAAAAGGTCGGGGGTTCGAGTCCCTCCTGGCGCGCCAAGCAGAAATCCTGTCGATTTATTCGGCGGGTTTTTTGTTTTTGTGCTTTTCATCATTTAAATTATCTATACCGCTTACGCTGATGAATAATGAATAAGTAATGCTGTAATTTTGTTGCACCTATATTAGAACAACTACTCAAAAAATCTTAATGCATACATTGTATCATTTGTGTCAGCGGAACACAATTTTATTATTTGGTTTTTTGCTTGAAAAACATCCCGTTGAATGCTATTCTTTTATTATAAAAGCTTGGAGGAAAATAATGGGTGTTGTATCTTCATATAGCCTGATGAAAACAGCTTCTCAAAAGGGTTATGCCGTGCCTGCATTTAATATTGATAACCTTGAATCTGCACTTGCCGTTTCGGAGGTGATGCATGAGCTCGAGGTTCCGCTCATTGTACAGACCATTCCCAGAACCCTCAATTATGGTGGCATTAAAACCTACCCAGCAATGATGGCTGCCCTCATGGCGGGCTGTGATGTCGAATATGCAATGCACCTTGACCACGGCAGCAGCTTTGAGCTGGCAAAAAAGAGCATTGCCAGCGGCTTTTCGTCCGTTATGTTTGATGGCAGCAGCCTCGCCTTTGAAGAGAATATCAGACTGACAAAAGAGGTTGCGGATTATGCACTGCCGCTCGGAATTTCAGTCGAAGGGGAGCTTGGCACAATCGGCGGCAAGGAGGAAGGTGAAATCAACCTTGAGGCAAGCTATACAAAGGTTGACCATGCCATCGAATTCGTTGCAAAAAGCAATGTCAGCACA
Organism: Clostridiales bacterium; assembly: GCA_012511485.1. Lineage (GTDB taxonomy): Bacteria > Bacillota > Clostridia > Oscillospirales > Acutalibacteraceae > JAAZFZ01. The sequence continues at coordinate 4,164 of JAAZFZ010000007.1, forward strand.
CTTGCCATAGGTGTAGGTACTGCCCATGGTGTTTATAAGGGCATACCGAAAATCAATTTCAAAAGAATAGAGGAAATCCGTTGTGCAATAGAAACACCGCTTGTGCTACATGGTGCGTCGGGCCTTTCCAACGAGGTTCTTTCAGATTGCATAAAAGCAGGTATCAGCAAAATCAATTTTGCTACGGAACTGCGTCAGGCATATACCAATGGCATTAAGGCAGGCTTCGCACGGCTGCCCGATGCATTTGACCCAAAGCTCTACATGAGGGATGCAATTGACAGCATTAAAGAGGTTATAAAAAGTAAAGTTTGGGTTTGTATTAAGAATTATTATTAATCGGAGGAGCAATATGATTTACAACAGATGGATGTCCTTTATTAAGGATGATGTCAGGCTCAAAAGTTTGGTTATCCCCGGCTCCCACAATGCCTGCACCCGAAATTTCCCGAAAATCTCATGCTGCCAGAATGATGATGTTTATACGCAGATTCAATACGGCATCAGGCATTTCTGCATTAGGCTTGATACGGTCAAAAGGGGTGAAATCGTCACCTGCCACGGGCTTTCAAAGGGCGAGCCCTTCAGAAATGTTCTGGAATGCTTTAAGAAAGCTCTTGAGGAGAACGAAACCGAATTCTTTATCCTCGATATCAGGGAATACTATCCGCAGAAGTTCGGGCCTTTCACATTCAGGTATAAGGCAGAGCCGGCAAAAGTAAACCTGCTTCTCAAGGAATATATTGAACCTGAAAAGTATGCCTTTACCGAGTTTGATGATATATCGAAGGTGACTATGGGGGATATCAGAAAATCCGGCAAGCGTTACCTGCTGCTCAATTATCGGCAGGCCTATGATTACAGTCTTGACTGCCCCTATATTTTCCCCTGGGAGAAGAAGGTAAACGGCTCCCATGCCGAGGATTTTGTAAATGAAACACTCAGGTTTTTTGACGATTATCGCACTGACGGGCTATACTGGTTTCAGACTCAGCAAACGCCGAATTTCGGTGTACCCGTGGGCTTGACCACACCCGTAAGGCTTGACGAGGAGCTTCGCCCCTATTTTAGAAAGCTTATTGACGGCATTGCATCGAATCCCTTTTATTTGGAAAGTGCAAACATTATTGCCGGTGATTTCATGACAAGGGATTATATGAAGGTCAGGGAAATTCTGCGGCTTAATATATTAAAAGGCAATTGTATTCAAGGAATGGAAGATGAATACCGCCGAGGGCTGGAGGAGGGTTCAGTTGAAAGTTACAGTGTTGGGTAAATACGGCCCATTTGCAAAGCAGGGGCAGGGAGCTACAAGCAGCTACCTTGTTGAGGATAACGGCACAAGCCTTCTGCTTGACATGGGGGCAGGCACGCTCTCACGATTGGCAAGCGTAATTGATATTAAAAAAATTGACGGCATCTTCCTTTCACATCTGCATTTTGACCATACGAGCGATTTGCTTACTTTTAGATATCTGCTTGAATGCTTGGAGCATACTCTGACTATATATGCTTACTATGAGGACAGTGAATGGTACCGACTGCTGCTCACTCACCCGAATTTTAATGTTGTCAACATTGACGAGAGTTCGCAGATAAGGCTAGGCAATCTCAACCTGCGCTTCTTTTTGATGAATCATACCGTTGAGGATTATGCAATAAGGATTGAGGGCAGCAAAGTCTTTGTCTATACGGGTGACACGGTATTCACTCCGAATATTTATAAAGCTATTGAGGGTGCAGACTGTTTGCTTGCGGACTGCAGCAAGCCTGAAGGGTTTGACGGGCCTCATATGACTGTGGACAAGGCAATAGAAATTCACAAAAAATCGGGAATACGAATTCTTGCCACTCATATGAGCCCCGACTACTCACCTGAGAAGGATTTTGCCGATTATGACTCAATTCAAGCAGTTGAAGAAATGGCAGTCTACGAAATATAAAAACAGGAGAAGAAAAATGAAGCATTACAGCTCGGTAATCATAGGACATATCACAATGGACCACAATATCGACCACCTGGGCAATGAGGAAAAAATTGTCGGCGGAGCAGTGCTTTATTCCTCAGCCTCGGCATATGCGCTGGGGCATACTGTTGCCGCCGTCACAAAGCTGTCGCCCGCAGATATTGGCAGAATGGACGCCTTCACCATCCCAACGCAGGACATATTCTGCATACCGTCAAGTGCCTCCACCAATATGAGAAATCAATATCTAACTGCCGACAAGGAGAGGCGAATCTGCTCCTGCTCAAGCAAGGGGGATTCGTTTGAGCTTTGCGACATCCCGAATTTTGATACGGATATCTACCATTTTGCCGGCCTTATTTACGGTGATTTCAGCAGTCAATTGATGATTGAGCTTTCAAAAAAAGCACCAATTGCCGTGGATGTTCAGGCGTGCCTTCGCCATGCCAACCCCGACGGCTCTATTTTCTTTGAGGATTGGGCGGATAAAAAGGCAGTTCTCCCCTATGTGACATATCTTAAAACCGATGCGGCGGAGGCTCAGATTATGACCGGGCTTGAGGACAGGTATGAGGCGGCAAAGCTCCTTCACATCTGGGGTGCAAAGGAGGTCATGGTTACCCACAACAGCGAGGTAATAGTTTATGACGGCAAGGATTCTTACTCCTGCCCGCTGCGGGCAAGGAACCTCAGCGGCAGAACGGGCAGAGGTGACACAACCTTTGCTGCCTACATAAACGAAAGGCTCAGCCACGATATTAAGGATTCTCTGCTTTTTGCCGCTGCCACAGTTTCAAAAAAAATGGAGACTCCCGGCCCTCTTAAGGGTACGAGGGCGGACATTGCCGCATATATTGATGAATTCTTTAAAGATTATAAGTAATCATATCCGTTGCATATTACAGCGTGCCTGAGAGAAAAACCGCACCCGAAATTAATCAGGTGCGGTTTTTTGATTTTTTGTATTAAAGACCGTATTTCTTAGCTATATCCGAAACCTTAACCGGAAGCCCGCAGTCGAGTGATTTTTTTGCGGCAAGAGCGATTAAAACAGGCTGCAGCCCGCAGTCAATGCCCACATTTACGGGCTTGTCGTTTACAATGCAGTCAATAAACTCCGTTATTTCCGCAACATATGCATCCATATACCTCTCAAGGAAGAAATGCAGAGGCTTTTCAGAATGTACTCCGTCCTTGTCGGATATAACTGCGCTGGATTCGGTATCGTTTGTAATCGCAACCTGACCGAGGCTACCTAAGGCCTCAACCCTCTGGTCATATCCGTAGCTTGCCCTTCGGCAGTTATCTATAACGGCAATTGCTCCGTTTGTGAGCTTCATTGAAATGACCGCTGTGTCAATATCCCCCGCCTCGCCTATTGCAGGGTCAACAAGCACTGCGCCGTATGCAAAAACCTCCTCAACCTCTGCTCCCGACATGAACCTGACCATATCAAAATCGTGAATGGTCATATCGAGGAAGATGCCTCCCGAAACCTTTATGTAGCTGACAGGAGGTGCGTCGGGGTCTCTTGAACATATCTTGAGGATATTCAGTTCCCCGATTTTGCCTGCCGCAACTGCGGCCTGAGCACCGCGGAAATTATGGTCAAAACGGCGGTTAAAGCCTACCTGATATTTTATTCTGCTCTTTTCAAGCGCCTGCTTAACCTTGAGTATTTTGAAAACATCATGGTCAATGGGTTTTTCGCAGAAAATATGTTTGCCTGCAGCAATTGCCTCAAGCGAAATCAAGGAATGAGTGTCAGTTGACGAGCAGATAAGTACCGCCCCGATTTCCTTGTCCTCCAGAATTCTGTGATAATCCGTATATATTTCATTGACGCCCATGTCCTGAGCCCATTTTTTTGTTTCATCGCTCATGAACGGATCTGCAATTGCTTTGACGGTAGCATTTTTAACATATCTCATTATGGATTCGCAGTGAACCTTGCCGATTCTGCCTGCACCGATAATACCGACTTTTATCATATAGAACTCTCCTTATTTTTGCCCGTAGGCTGATTAGATTGTACCGTCCCAGGTTGAAACCTTAGTCGATTTTTTCTCATGCTCGTCAAACCAGTGAGTGGTGACGGACTTTGTTTCGGTGAAGAAACGCAAGCCGTCCTTGCCCAGGGTATGCAAATCGCTAAAGAAGGAATTCTTATGCCCGCAGAATGGGAAGAAGCTGACCGGAACGGGGATGCCGACATTGATGCCGACCATGCCGCCGTGTGTATTTCTTGCAAATTCCCTTGCATAATACCCGTTTTGTGTGTATATTACCGAGCCGTTGGCAAAGGGATTGGCATTCATAACAGCAAGCCCCTCTTCAAAGCTCTTCACTCTCTTAATGCAAAGAACCGGCCCGAAAATCTCAAAGGTGCCGACTGTCATTTCGGGAGTTACTTTATCGAAAATTGTCGGTCCGATATAGAAGCCGTTTTCATAGCCCTCAACAACTGTGTTGCGACCGTCAAGAACAAGCTGTGCGCCCTGCTCAACGCCCTTGTTAATCCACTCAATAACGCTCTTCTTATGCGCCGCTGAATAGACAGGGCCGAGATTTGAGCTCTTTTCGTATGCCGGGCCGACCTTGAGATTCGAGGCTATCTCCTTTATCCTTGCGACAAGCTCGTCGGCAATCGACTCCTGAACCACAACAACGGGCAGAGCCATGCAGCGCTGACCCGCACAGCCGAAGGTGGCATTGATTATGCCCGCGGCCGTTCTGTCAATTGCTGCATCCTCAAGAACAAGCGCATGATTCTTAGCCTCGCACAAGGCCTGAACCCTTTTGCCTTCTTGTGCGGCGGTTGCATAAACATATTTGCCCACCTTAGTTGAGCCAACAAAGGAGACACCCTTGATTATCGGGTTTGTCAGCAGCTCCTTGTTTACGGTTCTGTCACAGGTTATTACATTGAGAACGCCGTCAGGCAGACCGGCCTGACGGTAAATCTCACAGATTCTCATTGAGGTCAGGGGAGTGGCACCCGCAACCTTGAGAACGATTGTGTTGCCGCAGGCAATGCACATGGGCGTCATCCAGCCCATGGGTATCATGGCGGGGAAGTTAAACGGTGACATTCCCGCAAAAACGCCGAGTGATTCACGGTATGTAACGGTATCGTAGCCGCTGGAGGCATCCATGAGTGAATCGCCCTGAATCAATGAAGGCAGTGAGCAGGCAAGCTCAGTTGCCTCCTTTGCCTTGAGAACATCGCCCTTTGCCTCCTCGTAGCTCTTGCCCTGCTCCTTTGAAACAAGGAGTGTCAGCTCTTCGAGATTGCTCAACAAAAGCTCCCTAACCTTATAGAGAATCTGCACTCTTTTTATCACAGGTACATACGACCATGTTTTATAAGCCTCCTGAGCGTTGTCTATTACCTGCCGCACCTCTTCAAGCGTCATGCATGGGCTTTTGGCTATTAATTCTCCCGTGCTGGGGTTAAAGACATCATAGAATTTTTCTGCATTTGACTTTAAAAAACGGTTGTTCGTAAAATACTTTAAAATTTCCATTTTTTCCTCCTATACGGTCAGACGCCGGTATTTTTTCTTATGTATTCTCTCGCCATTTTTGCATATTTGAACGGGTTTGCAATTGACGGGTCCTGTTCCGCTTCAACAAGCAGCCAGCCCTCATAGCCCGTTTGGTCAAGAATTTCAAAAATCGGTGCAAAATTAATTGCCCCGTCCCCGGGAACTGTGAACGCTCCGAGTCTTACGCCCTTCAAAAAGCTCAAGTGCTCGTCCCTGACCTTTTTTACTATCTGCGGTCTTATATCCTTGAGATGCACATGCTTAATGCGGTGAGCATACTTTTTGAGAACCCCGAGATAATCCTCTCCACAGTAGGCAAGATGACCCGAATCAAACAGCAGGAATACGCTCTGACTATCTGTCATATCCATCATCCTGTCAATCTCCTGAGCCGTCTGAACAACGGTGCCCATGTGGTGGTGATAGGTCATTGTGATACCATATTCCTTTGCGATAACGCCCAGCCTTGAAAGCCCTTGAGCAAATTTCTTCCACTCCTCATCGTTCATAACATATTTTTTTTCGAACACGGGAGTATCCATCTGCCCCTGAATACTGTGGCTCTGCTCCGACACGCCGATTCTCTTTGCACCGCAGGCGGCAAGAAAGGCACAGCTTTCCCTGAAATCCTTTTCTACCTGTTCAAATGGAGCGGTAAGAATAAACGAAGAAAACCAGCGATTTGCGATGCTAAGACCTCTGATGCTCAGAGCATCAAGCAACTCCGGCACTGACTTTGGGTATTTGTTGCCGATTTCGCAGCCTTCAAACCCTGCAAGCGCCATTTCACTCACGCACTGCTCAAAGGTTACCTCTCCCCCGAGGTCTGGCATATCGTCGTTTGTCCAGCCTATCGGTGCAATGCCAAGCTTAATTCTTTTTGCATCCATACTTCATACCTCTATTTGAAAAATTAATATTTTCTCGCCTCTTTAAGCCTTGCCTCTCTATCACTGAGAGCCTGTTTTCCCTTATCCGTTCTGGGAATATCCGAGCAACCCACATTCCACCAGCTGCCGTAGCCATCCGTCATGGTTTTGGGCAGAGTCTTTATGTCAATAAGCACGGGTTTTGACTGCTTGAGGGAGTCGAGGAGTGCCGCTTCAAGCTCGCCCATTGTCTTTGCAGTATATGTAACAAAGCCGTAGCCCTTGGCGCACATAGCATAGTCAATATTCAGAAATTCGCCCTCTCTTATGGGCTTGTCGCCCTGCCTGTATCGAAGCTCCGTGCAAAGGGAATCCACTCCCTGCCCCATCTGGAGGTTGTTTATGCAACCGAAGGAGGCATTGTCGAAAAGGAGTACATTTATTTTAACTCCCTCCTGAACGGCAGTAATCATCTCTGAGTGGAGCATATTATAGCTGCCGTCGCCGACAAAGGCATAGACCTCGCTGTGCGGCCTTGCAAGCTTTGAGCCGAAGGCTCCTGCAATTTCATAGCCCATGCAGGAATAGCCGTACTCCATGTTATAGGAATCAATGCAGTCGGTAGTCCACATCCTCTGCAGGCAACCGGGCAGCGAGCCGGAGGCTCCCACCAAAATTGAATTTTCGGGGATAAGCTTTCTGATTAAACCAATTGCGGAGGTCTGGCAGATTTCACCGCCTGTTGCGTTTCGGAAATTCTCAAGGCTGTCCTCCAAACGGCTCTTGTTTTCGGGAGTAAAGCCCTTGCCCGTATAGGAAATTCCGCAGAGCCTCTCCATCTCCTTTGCCCATGCGGTCTTTGCGTCGGCAATTTCGTTTTTATAACAGGTGACATATCCGTCAAGTTGCTTTTCAAGGGCTTTTATGCCTTCAAGTGCATCGGCAGTCATTGATACACTGTCGAGCTTTCCGGCATGAAACTCGCTGGCGTTGATTGCCGCCACCTTTGCGTGAGCGTACAGCCATTTCGAGGAGGTTGTAAAATCGGAAAACCTTGTGCCAATTCCCAAAACCAAATCAGCACCCTTGGCAAGAGTGTTTGCGCAGGAGTTGCCCGTAGCGCCTATGCCGCCGACATTGAGGTAATGGCTCGATTCCACTGCGCTTTTACCTGCCTGAGTTTCAGCAAAGGGGATATTGTGCTTTTCGCAAAAGCTTTTTACAGCCCTTCCTGCCATGCTGTACCTGACTCCGCCGCCGATTATAACAAGGGGCTTTTTACTGTTATTAATTGCATGAGCCACTGCTTCGACTTCATAATTACAGGGAATTGCCCTGCGGATAAAATGTACTCTCTTTTTGAAGAATTCCTCGGGATAGTCATAGCTTTCGCCCTGAACATCCTGGCACATCGCAATGGCAACTGCACCGGTATGAGCGGGGTCAGTAAGTATACGCATGGCATTAGTAAGTGCGGACATAACCATTTCAGGTCGTGTAATTCTGTCGAAATAACGGGTAACGGCCTTAAAAGCGTCGTTTGTTGTGACCGTTGCGCTGTAAAGCTGCTCAACCTGCTGCAAAACGGGGTCGGGTTGACGGGAAGCAAAGCTTTCACCCATAAAAAGCAGAAGGGGTATGTTGTTGACGGTTGCGGTTGCGGCAGCGGTGACCATATTTGCCGCACCGGGACCTATGGAGGACATACAGGGCAGAATTTTGAGTCTGTTGTGCATTTTTGAATATGCTGTTGCAGCCTGTGCCATGCCCTGCTCGTTTTTGCCCTGATAGACCTTGAGTGAATGCTTCGCCTGCGAAAGAGCCTCACCGACTCCCAACACGCAGCCATGGCCGAAAACCGCATAAAACCCTTCAACAAACTTGCTCTCAACCATTTTGCCATCCTTTTCTATCGTGACATACTGATTGTCAAGGTACCTTACAACAGCCTCCCCGGCTGTTATGCGAATTGTTTTGTGCAAAAAACTCACCAGCCTTATTTATTTAATAGCCATGTGTATCTTTTATCGTCAATTCGGTCCGTCCACGGGTTCCCGTCAAGGTGTCTAATCATCCAGCAGCAGTACATCGGGTAGCCCGGGGCAGTTACCTGAGGATGATTTTGCCCCCCGGGGAAGCAGCCGCAGCTACCATCCTTTATTGTATATGCCGTTTCACCTATAAAGCATGCCCCGAAGCCCTCGGGCCTTTCAAATTTGTAATAATATACCTCGGGCTGAGGGTGGCTGTGCGGAATATAGCTCCACCACCTGCCCTGCCTCGCATATACCTCGCCGATAACCATGTTTGAATACGGTGCGTTGCTGTAGTCAAAAACAGTCAGCACATCCCTCGTTGCGGTATCCTCCCATTTCCCTTCGCAGGAAACGAAGGAGCTGCAGTCCTGCTGTGTGTAGAGCTTTGAAGGGAAAATCCTTTCGTTTATTGTGCTTTGAACAATGATTTCGCTGTCACAATCGGCAAATACCCTGACTTGTGTTCCCTTGGGGAAATGCAGGCAGGTCGGGCCTTCCTTAAAAACGCCCGCTCTCGACGCCTTTTCCTTTTTCCCTTCGTAACAGAAGGTGATGTCACCCTGCGTCAGGAGAATTGCCGTCTCCTTTTCCGCCTCAAAAAAGTCTTTAACCTCACCCTTTTTCAGCAGAAACACGGAAATGTCCATGAGCATACCCTTGTTTTTGCCGCTTATTCGGGTAAGTACCTTTTCGCCGCCCGTAAACTTAGGATAAAAAAACATTGTTTTTCCCCTCTTCTGAATAAATTATTCTCTGGCTACCATATCGCCGTATTTTGCCTTGCTCTCGGCAATGAACTTTTTGACTTCACTAAAGGTCGGCATGAAAAGTGAGCAGCCGTGAGCCGCAACAAGCATCGAAGCGGAGGCACTGCCCATTTCAAGGCACTCCATTATATCCCACCCCTCGAGCAGACCATATATGAACGCCGAGCCGTAGCCGTCCCCTCCGCCGAAGGATTTAAGTGCAACAACTGGGAAGGGTTTTATCGAAAACTCGCCGTCTGCCGTGTAGGCTGTTGAGCCCTTTTTGCCGTTCTTGATAATAATAATTTTGTTGCCCTTATCCATCCAGTATTTTGCTGAAGCCTTGTCGTCCCTGCCCTTTTCGGTCAAGGACTCCATGAGGTCAAATTCCTCTCTCGAGCCCATAATCATGTCGCTGTTTTCGCCGACAATCGAGTAGTATATGGCTTTTTCGGCATCATTTTTCCAGTTATATGGCCTGTAGTCAATATCAAATATGATTTTTGTATCAGTCTTTTTTGCTGGATACATAGCTTTAAGGCATGCCTCTCTGGAAGGGCTTTGCGAAAGAGCCGTGCCGCTGATTAAAATTGCCTTTGCAGATGCTATGTAGCCTTCGTCCACATCATCGGGGTGCAGCATCAAATCAGCTATTCCATCACGGTACATAAGGATGCTGCTCTCGGTAGGTGACAGAATTTCAGTGAAGGTAAGGCCCAGCTTTTCGCCGTTCTCCGCACGCGAAATGTGAGAAACATCAATGCCCTCTTTTTCGAAAAACTCCGTGACATAGTCGCCGAAGCGGTCAAGCGAAACCTTGCCGATAAAACCGACCTTTTTGCCAAGCCTTGCAAGGCCAACGGCAATATTTGCCGGTGAGCCGCCGACATATTTCTTGAAGGTGTCGCTCTGGGCGAGTGTTTTGAAATAATCGACGGGATTAAAATCAATTGCCACCCTGCCCATGGGGATTAAATCCAAAGGCCTTTCCTTATCAAAATCTATGTAGCTCATACCATGCCTCCTATGTAACTATTATTCTATAACTATACCCTTAGCTTTACGCTGCTCGGCAAGCTCCGCTGTAATCTTATCCTTCTTTGCACCAACAATGTCATAGAAGAATATTGGTATTGCGCACAGCAGGAGGCTAATACCAGGCACAATCGATATGAGCGAGAACATGGCAAGCCTCTGCGTTGTGGCAAGCTCGTATGCCGCTTTTACAACCTCACTGCTGAGCATATCGCTCGGCTCAAGGCTAATAATAATATACATAAGCACTATTACAGTTGTTGCAAGTGCATTGCCAAGCTTATTAACAAAGGACTGGCAGGCGGAGCCGAGCGCCGTATCCCTGTAGCCCGTTTTCCATTCCATATAATCAAGGCTATCGCCAATCATGGCATAGGCGGCAATGTTAAGAACACCCATGGGGATGCTTGATATTATAAGGAAGGGTATACATGCATAAATATTATTGAACCAGCCCAAGATGTTCCCGACACCGACAAGAGTGGTCAGCAGGCTTGCCGCAAATCCTGCAACACAGGTGAAAATAACTATCTGCTTGTTGTTGAACTTCTTGTATAGCAGGGGCATGAAAAGCATCGCGCCGAACATACCCACTGCGGCACATGCCATGAAAATTGTGTTTACGGCACCAATGCTTTTTTCGACATAAGCAGTCCTTTCAGCAAGAGAGATTCCGTCCTTTATTTCCGGCCCGATATAGAGAGCGTATCTTGCAACATGAATTGCCGCCGCCTGAATCATATATCTTCCGCAACTGAGCACACCCATGAGAGTCACAAGCATGAGAGGTTTGCAGTGAAGAATACGGCTCAGGGTTGAGCGCTCGCCCGCATCCCTCTTAGTTTTGCGGGGTATCAGCACTCTCTCCTTAATGTGAAAATATGAGTTGACGAACAGTGCCATGCCGATTACCGAAACAATTACGGCAAGCAGCATGTATTTGCGCTTGTTCATTTCTATTGCTGAAAGGTCGTCAAACACCCTGGGCACAATCAGACCCAGAGCAAGAAAAAGTCCTATTGTGGCGCCAGTGCCAATACCGTTGAGTGTTCTGCCGAATGAAATTGTTTTCTGCCTCTCATCGGGGTTCGGAGTCATCACATTCGGCAGACTCCAGAACGGAACATCACTTGCCGTATAAATCATGCCCCACATTACATATACGAAAGCGGCATAGACCATGAGGCTGCTTGCGCTTAACCCGGGGTCAAAGAACATCAAAAAGGTAAGAATTGCAATCGGCACTGCCGTGAATATAATATAAGGCTTCATCTTGCCCCATCTTGTTTAGTACCTGTCAACAATCATACCCATAATAGGGTCATTGATAGCATCCCATACCCTTGCAATGAGCATAAGCAACAGCACAAACACAAGCGGTAGCTGGAGAACGCTTATGTAAAAATCGGAAATATAGCTTGACATGGTGGCATATATCATGCCCTGACCGAGTGCTCCAAAAGCATAAATCCGAATTTCCTTTTTTGGCATATAATACTTTGAGGCTACCCTAGCCGGAGAATCAGTTCTTTTTTCGACCGTTTTTTTTTCCATAAAAGCGTCTCCCATATAGTATTTTTTGGATAAACTGTTAAAGCTTAACATATCTATAATCATACATTAATAACAGTAAATTTTCAATAGAAATGTGAGTTAATATTGATATAATTCAAGCTTGTTTAAGAAAACGGGGTGATTATTTTGGAGATAAGAAGGTTTGAGAAAAAGGACGCCGAGGCATTGGCGAAAATAGTTCAAAGAAATTTTCTTGAGGTCAACATTAAGGATTATACAAAGGACAAAATGGAGCGGCTCGCAGCTCAGTATAGTGAGAAAAAGATTCTCGAAATTGCGGGTTTGTCCCATATGTACACGGCGGTTGCGGGCAACGGTAAGATACTCGGTTGCGGTGCTATATCATATAATTGGGGTAAAAAGGGCGAAAGTCTGCTGATGACTATTTTTGTTGACCCGGATTTTCACAGCCTGGGCATCGGCAGCTCAATTGTTCAAAGACTTGAAGACGATGAGATTTATAAAAAAACCCGAAAAACGCAGGTACCCGCCTCAATAACGGCGTGTGAGTTTTACAAAAAAATGTGCTATGATTATAAGGAAGGTAAAAAAGAGGTTGATGCCCAGGGGCATTACATAATGGAAAAATACAGGTGACGGAAACAAGGCATACAAAAAAGGCCGGAGCAATCCGACCTTTATTGATATTATTGATTCTTGTTTGATATAAGCTCTAATCCTAACTCCCTGAGCTGTTCATTGTCAATCTCAGAGGGACATTCTGTCATAGGCTCAGAGGCGTTTTGAACCTTCGGGTATGCCACAACCTCACGCAGGCTCTCACAGCCGAGCATCTGCATGACGAGCCTGTCAAGCCCGATGCCCATGCCGCCGTGTGGCGGAGCGCCGTATTTAAAGGCTTCTATAAGGAAGCCGAATTTTCTTTGTGCCTCTTCATGACTTAGACCCAGAAGCCCGAACACCCTTTCCTGCAGGTTCGGATTAATAATACGAATCGAGCCGGAGGAAAGCTCAATACCGTTGAGGACAAGGTCATATGCCTTTGCACGAACCCTTGCTTTATCCGTTTCAAGGTAATCAAGGCATTCGTCCATAGGTGCGGTGAAGGGGTGGTGCATTGCAACAAACTGCTGCAAATCCTCATCCCAGTCGAAGAACGGAATTTCGGTTATCCACAGGAAATTGAATTTGCCCTTTGGAATAATATTGAGCTTTTGGGCAACCTCGGCACGCAGAGCACCGAGAACGGAAAGAACAAGGGAGTTCCTGGAGTCGGCAATAATTAGCACCACATCGCCTTTTTGCGCTTGTGCGGCAGTAAGCAGAGCCTTCATTTCGTCTTCACTCATGAATTTCGCAAAGGAGGAGGCCAGTGAGCCGTCCTCGTTTAGTCTTATCCACGCAAGCCCCTTTGCACCGATACCCCTGACCATTTCGGTTAGCTTATCAAGCTCTTTTCTTGTCAATGCTTTGACTGCGCCCTTTGCCGTTATACCCCTGACGCTGCCCCCGCCTTCAATCGCATTTGTAAATACGCCGAAGCCGCTGCCTCTGACAATTTCGCTCAGGTCGAAAAGCTCCATGGCGTAGCGGGTATCGGGCTTGTCCGAGCCGTAGCGAGCCATTGCCTGTGCATAGGTCAGCCTCGGGATAGGCATGGGCACATCAACGCACAGTGCCTGACTAAACACTCTCTTTATATAGCCCTCGCCTAATTCAATGACATCCTCCATATCCACAAAGGACATTTCCAGGTCAATCTGAGTGAATTCGGGCTGACGGTCAGCCCTTAAATCCTCATCACGGAAGCAGCGGGCAATCTGCATATAGCGGTCAAACCCGGCAACCATGGAAAGCTGCTTGTAAAGCTGGGGTGACTGCGGCAGGGCATAGAACGAGCCGCTATGGATGCGGCTGGGTACAAGGAAATCCCTTGCGCCCTCGGGAGTTGATTTTATCAGCATGGGGGTTTCAATTTCAATAAAACCGTTTTCGTCAAAATAATCTCTCGTTATCTTTGCTATCCTGTGGCGCATGATAATATTCCGCTGCAAATCGGGGCGGCGCAGGTCAAGGTAACGGTGTTTCAGGCGCAACAGCTCTGAGGTCTGGCTGTCCTCTAGAATCTCGAAGGGCGGGGTTTCGCTCTTTGAAAGCAGGCGAAGATCCCAAACCTCAACCTCAATTTCACCCGTGGGAATTTCCATATTTTTTGAAGAGCGTTCGCGAACAGTGCCCTTTGCCATAACAACATATTCACTGCGAAGATTAAAGGCCTTGTCGAAAACCTCCTTTTCGCTTTTTTCATCAAAAGCAAGCTGAACTATGCCTGCCCTGTCCCTCAAATCAACAAAAATCAGGGAGCCCAGGTCACGCTGGCGCTGAACCCAGCCCGCAACCGTAACCTCCTTGCCGATATCGTTCATGCGGAGGACTCCGCAATAGGTTGACCTTTTCATCCCGGCCATAGAATCCATTTATTTACCCCCTAAAACTTTTTATCATCTATTTCGCTTCCGTTGAGCATTTCCTCAAGCTCCACGGTGCTGCGACGAATACTAATCTCCATGAAATCCTCAGCAAAGCTTTCAAGCGGGGTTTGAGTAATTTCACCTGTTTTCATGTATTTGAGCTTGAGCGTGCCGCCGTTTAGCTCATCTTCACCGAGCACAACAGTATATGCGGCACCGATTTTATCCGCAAATTTCATCTGCGCCTTTACTGAACGGCCGGCAACATCGAGCTGCGCACTCAGGCCCGAGCTTCTGAGCTCAAAGGCCATTGCCGCCGCCTTCTTATATGCATTTTCGCCGACAGGTATTATATAAACATCGCAACCCTTTTGCGAGGGAAAGGGAATTCCCTGTGCGTGCATGAGCAGCAAAAGCCTTTCAAGCCCCATTGCAAAGCCGAGCGACGTCGTGCTTTGACCGCCTAACTCTGCAACGAGCCCATCATATCTGCCACCGCCGAGCACGGTGCCCTGCGCACCGATTTCGTTTGACACAAACTCAAACACGGTTCTTGTATAATAATCCAGCCCCCTGACAATACGGGGGTTAACTTTATAGGTAATATTCATAGCATCGAGGTAACCTTCTACCTGCTCAAAATGCTCCTTGCACGGCTCACAGATATAGTCAAGCACAACGGGAGCATCTGCGGCAATTTTTGAGCAAACGGGGCTTTTGCAATCAAGGATTCTCATGGGGTTTCTTTCAAGCCTCTCAATACAGGTGGGGCAAAGCTCGCCCTTTTTGGCTTTAAAATATTCCTTGAGTGCCCTGTGATAGTCCTTCCTGCAGTCAAGGCAACCTATTGAATTGATTTCAAGGCTGAGATTTTCAACACCGAGAAAGTCAAAAATATGGTCGCCCAGCGATATGATTTCAGCATCTGCTGCGGGGGAGGCAGTCCCCAGACATTCAACGCCGAACTGGTGGAATTCACGCAGCCTGCCCGCCTGCGGCTTTTCGTAGCGGTAGCAAGAGGTCAGATAGCAGAGTTTCTGGGGCAGCGGCTCGTTGAAAAGACCATGCTCAAGAAAAGCCCTGACAGCGCCTGCCGTCCCCTCTGGTCTGAGCGTAATTGAACGGCCGCCCTTATCCTCAAAGGTATACATCTCTTTTTGAACAACATCCGTAGTGTCACCCACGCAACGGGTAAAAAGCTCCGTATGTTCAAAGACGGGCGTCCTTATTTCCCTAAAGCCGAAATTCCCCGCTATTTCAAGCAGGGAAGATTCAATATATTGGTTTTCATGGCTCTGTGATGGCAGCAAATCCTGTGTGCCCTTAATTGCTCTTGTCAGCAGTTCCATATGATTCAACCTCTTTTCCTTGCACATAAAAATTCTCTTAAAATAAGGGTTGACTTCACGCCAACCCTTAATACCAACAAATAACCGCAAAATCCCGGCGTTATTTTTTCGGATTCACGATATCACGCCAGTCAAGATCCCCTCTCTCAAGGCTGTGAATCAATGCTTCCGCCGTTGCAATGTTGGTTGCAACGGGGATATTGTGAACATCACAGAGTCTGATAAGGTTTGCTTCGTCCGGCTCGTGGGGCTTTGGAGCCAACGGGTCACGGAACAATAGCAGCAGGTCAAGCTCATTGCAGGCTATTCTCGCTGCAATCTGCTGGTCACCGCCCTGAGAGCCGCTCAGGAAGCGCTGAATCTCAAGGCCGGTAGCCTCGCTCACTAGCCTGCCTGTTGTGCCTGTCGCACAAATATTGTGCCTGCTGAGTATTCCGCAATATGCGATACAGAACTGCGTCATCAGCTCTTTTTTGGAATCATGTGCTATTAAAGCTATATTCATTAATTAACCCCCTAACTGCCAACGGGAAAACTCTATGCCTATAATAACAGACACCGAGTAATAATACAATAGTGCTTTTTCGTTATTCTTCATCATCGAGAGTCTCTTCGCCCTCAGGCAGCTCCTCGTCATCATCAATAACGGAATCGGACTCTTCATTCTCTTCATCTTCGCTTTCTGCCAAAGCCATGGTGACCAGTTTTTCACCCTTAGTAACCCTCATTACCCGCACACCCTTTGACGGCCTTGCAAAGATGCTGATATCATTTGCGGGTATTCTTATAATAATTCCGTCCGAAGAAATCAGAATGATATCGTCATTTTCGTCAACAACTGCAATTGCCGCCACATCTCCGAATGATTTGACCCTGTAATTAAGCAGACCCTTGCCGCCTCGAGACTGAATACGGAAATCATCAGGCTCACTGCGGCGGCCGTAACCGGTTTCGCTCACTGTCAGGATGGTTTTGCCCTCCTGCAGCACATCCATGCCTATGACCTCGTCACCGGCTCTTAGCGCAATTGCCTTGACGCCCCTTGCAGTTCTGCCAAGAGGGCGGGCATCTTTTTCATTAAAGCGTATGCACATACCCTTTCTTGTTGCAACAATAAGGTCGTCGTTCCCGCCGGTGAGGCGTACCCATGCAAGCTCGTCACCCTCGTCAAGGTTTACGGCAATAACGCCGTTCTTTCTGACATTCCTGTAGGCTAAAAGTGCCGTTCTCTTAATTATTCCCCTGCGGGTTACCATGCAAAGGTAGCTGTTTTCATCCTCAACCTCAGGTACCCTTATCATGGCGGTAACCTTTTCATCGCCCGAAACGGGGAGAATGTTGACTATATTTATGCCCTTGCCCGTCCTTGAGCTTTCGGGAATTTCGTAGCCCTTGAGGCGATATGTCCTGCCCTTATCGGTAAAGAACATTACATAGTCATGAGTTGAGCAGGTAAACATAGTCTGAGCTACATCCTCTTCCCTGCGTGTCATGCCCTTGACTCCTCTGCCGCCCCTGTGCTGAATCTGGTAGGTGTCAACAGGCATTCTTTTTATATAACCTAAATTCGTCATTGTGAAAACGCAGAGCTCTTGCGTTATCAAATCCTCGATATCCACCTCACCGCTGACATTGACAATCTCGGTGCGGCGCTCGTCATTATATTTATCACGAATTGCAATAAGCTCTGTTTTTACTATCTCAAGAGCTTTTCTCTCATTTGACAGTATTTCCATATACTCTGCGATTCTTTCCTTGAGCTGCGCCATTTCGTCCTCAATTTTGATTCTTTCAAGCCCTGTCAGCTGCCCGAAGCGCATCATTACAATTGCCTGCGCCTGAATATCGTCAAGCCCGAATCTTTCTATGAGAGCCGCCTTGCCTTCGGGTACGCCCTTTGATTTTTTGAGGAGAGCTATTACCTCATCAATATAATCAAGTGCCGTGAGCAGACCCTCAAGGATATGCTCCCTCTCACGCGCCTTTTTAAGGTCATAGCGTGTGCGGCGAATTATTATTTCCTCCTGGAACTTTATATAGTACTCAAGAATTTCCTTGAGCGTTAGGACCTTAGGCTCACCATTGACTACTGCCAGCAAAATGACGCCGAAGGTGGATTGCATTTGAGTATAAGAAAACAGCTGATTTAAAACAACCTGCGGGTTAGCGTCACGCTTGAGGTCGATTACAACATGCATACCCTCTCTGGAAGAATAGTCGTTGACATCGGCAATGCCTTCAATTCTTTTATCCTTAACAAGGCGGGCTATGCTTTCAATTAACCTTGCCTTGTTGACCATATAGGGCAGCTCCGAAATGTTTATGGAGAAGCGCCCGTTTTTGTTTTCGACTATTTCCGCCCTTGAGCGCACGGTTATTTTTCCTCTGCCCGTGCCGTAGGCAGCCCTTAT